>NZ_JARESR010000038.1:0-78622 GCF_046028015.1 Paraburkholderia sp. RL17-383-BIF-A
CCCCCCCCCGGGGCCCCAAAAAACCTGACTGTGACTCGCAGCGGCGAATCCCTGCGACGCGGGCATGAGCGAGTGCCGCTAAGCACGCCGCGTTATCAGGCGAGTGATCTTTCATGGGCGCGAGGCAATCAGCCGGCTAGACCAACCGACGGTGATTGGCGACCCATGCCCCGAAAGCTAGCGCCGCGCCTTCTCCCCCAAGCGCGCCAGCTTCAAAAACCGGTAATACACCGTCTCCGCATTGAACACCGCGATCATGAAACCGGCGCGGCCGTCCAGAAAACCACGACGCAGCAAATAAGTCCGCACGAACGCCCACGCGCCGCGCCCGAGCGCCTTGCCGAAGCTGCCTCGTTGGCCCGCCGCGTGCCGTTGCTGGGCGCCCGCTGTCGAATACGCGTCGAGCTTGCGCAACACACCTTCAAAGTCCTCGTACGAGTAATGCATCAGCTTGCCGGTGAGACGCTGCGCCGGCGTGTCGAACACCAGCCGCTCGTGCACCAGGTCGTCGGAGAAGCGCGCGGCGCCGCGTTTGAACAGACGCGGAATCCAGTCCGGATACCAGCCGCTGTGATGAATCCAATGCCCGCAAAAACTCGACAGCCGGTCTACCGCATAAACGTCGGCGGTTGGGGCGGCCAGCGCCGCGCGGATCGCTGAGGCCAGCTCCGGTGAGACGATTTCGTCGGCGTCGATCGAAAGAATCCAACCGGTGCCGAGCGCGTCGACCGCGCGATTCTTTTGCGGGCCGAAGCCCGGCCAGTCGGTCTGTTCGATCACGCGAGCGCCGTGCGAGCGAGCAATGTCGGCGGTGCCGTCCGTGCTGCCGCCGTCGATCACGACGATCTGATCGGCGAACGCCACGGCTTGCAGGCATTCAGCCAGCCGCGCCGCCGCGTTTTTGGTGATGATGGCGACGCCGAGGGTGGTTTCTTGCATACCTGAGTAGCGTGAAGGGCAAAATGACGGAACGCTTCGCGCCAGCCGGCGTCCCCCAGCCATGTTGCGCGAAGCAGCGGGCACAAGCGGGCCGCGGAAGCGAGTTGCCGAAGCGAGTTGCCGAAGTATACACAGCCGATCCCCAACCGCCGACGCCCATCCCCAACCGTTTACAATGCTCTTTTTTGATATTCCGCCCGGCCGGCATTCCGTCTGCCGCGCGGTTGCCGTCCCGCATTCTCAGAGGATTCCTTGAGCGCGAAGCCAACGTTAAGCAAACCCATCGGTACAGGTGAGGCGTCGTCGCCCTCCGTCGTCTTTAAACGGCTGTGGCCGTATATCAAGCCGCTGATCTGGGTTCTCCTCGGCGCAATCGTTGCAATGGCCGTCAGCGCCGCGACCGACGCGGCGATTCCCGCGTTGCTCAAGCCTTTGCTGGACAAGGGCTTCGGCGCGCATGCCAACGACAAAACCAAGTGGTTCGTGCCGGCCGCGGTGATCGGCCTCGCGCTGGTGCGCAGCTTGTCGCAATATGCATCCGGGTATCTGCTTGCCTACGTGACGAACAAGATCCTGCTCGATCTGCGCCTGAAAATGTTCAGCCGCATGATTCACACGAGCGTGGCGTTCTTCCAGCGCGAAACCGCGAGCACGGTGATCAACGCGATCGTCTTCGAGGTGAACCAGATTCTCAACGTGCTGCTGAGTGTGCTGGTCACGCTGGTGCGCGATTCGCTCACCGTGGTCTTCCTGCTCGGCTATCTGTTCTATCTGAACTGGCGTCTGACGCTGATCGTCGCGGTGCTGCTGCCGGCGATCGGCTGGCTGGTCGGCAAGATCAACCGCCGCCTGCGCCGTCTGAACCGCGAGCATCAGTTGCTGACCAATGAGCTGTCGTACATCGTCGAAGAGTCGGTGGGCGGCTACAAGGTCGTCAAGGTGCACAACGGCGAGCAGTACGAGATGGATCGCTTCGAGTCGATGAGCAAGCGTCTGCGCGGCTATGCCATGCGCATGACCGTGTCCGGTGGACTCGCGCAACCGTTGACGCAGTTCCTTGCGTCGATCGCGCTCGCCGTGGTGATTACGATCGCGGTGGTGCAGTCGTCGTCGGATCAGACCACGGTGGGCGGCTTCGTCGCCTTCGTCACGTCGATGCTGCTGATCATCTCGCCGCTCAAGCACCTGATGGACGTGAACCAGCCGCTGCAGCGCGGCATGACGGCGTGCGAGCTGATTTTCGGCCTGATCGACGAGCCGTCCGAACCGGAAGGCGGCGGCAAGCCGCTGGAACGCGCGCGCGGCGAAGTGGAGTTCCGCGACGTCTCGTTCAACTACAGCGCGAACGCCACGCACAACCGCCACACGCTCGACCAGGTGTCGTTCAGGGTGGCGCCGGGTGAAATGGTCGCGCTCGCGGGCCCGTCGGGCAGCGGCAAGACCACGCTGGTGAATCTGCTGCCGCGCTTTTTCGATCCGAGCGGCGGTCAGATTCTGGTCGATGGCGTCGCGATCCCCGAATACGATCTGCACGCGCTGCGCAGCCAGATCGCGATGGTGAGTCAGGACGTGGTGCTGTTCAACGACACGGTCGCCAATAACGTCGCGTACGGACAGGTCGCCGATCCCGACAAGGTCAAGGCGGCGTTGCGCGCGGCCAACCTGTGGGACACCGTCGAGGCCATGCCGAAAGGCATCGAAACGCTGGTCGGCGACAACGGCATGATGCTCTCGGGCGGCCAGCGGCAGCGTCTGGCGATTGCGCGGGCGATCTACAAGGACGCGCCCATCCTGATCCTCGACGAAGCAACGTCGGCGCTGGACTCCGAATCCGAGCGCCACGTCCAGGCCGCGCTGGAAACGCTGATGAAGGGCCGCACGACGCTCGTCATCGCGCACCGCCTGTCGACCATCGAGCGCGCCAACCGGATTCTGGTGATGGAAGCGGGGCGGATCGTCGAGAGCGGCAGTCATCGTGAACTGCTGGCGAAAGACGGACTGTACGCGCATCTGCACCGCATCCAGTTCCAGCAGAGCGCGGCGTAACGCGCGCGACACGTCGATCGGCCATTCGGGTCTCCATTCACGCGGTTCGCCAGCGCGGACCGCGCATGACTTGCCCCTTAACATTTGACGAGGCGCTGGCTCGCGCTGTCTGCTGAATGAAGAAACTTGGACTTTCCAGTAACGCGCTGCAGCACAGCGGCGGCCTAGAGCGCTACGCCATGGACCTGGTGCGCGGCCTCGCCGCGCGCGGCATCGAGCCGGCTTTCTTTGCGCGTCGCTTCGATGCGTCGCTGGCGGAATACGCGATGGTCGAGCCACACCGCATCAACGTGTCGTTTCTGCCGGGCAAGTTGCGTGACCGCTGGTTTTCATGGCGGCTGCGCGGCGCACGTCGTGCGGCGCAAGTCGATGTGCTGATCGGCTGCAACCGCGTCGACTCGTCCGATATGGCGATCTGCGGCGGCACGCATCTCGGCTTTTTACGGGCGACGGGGCGTGCGCAGAAGCGTTCGGACCGCTGGCAGATTGCGCTTGAGCGCCGTCAGTACGAGCGCTCGAAGGTCGTGGTCGCGCATTCGCAACTGATGCACGACGAACTGCGCGAACTGTACGGCGTGGACGAGGCGAAAATCCGCGTGCTGTACCCCCCCGTGGACGGCACGCGTTTCGCGCCGACCGACGCCGCGACGCGCGCCACCCTGCGTCGCAAATATGGTTTTGCCGACGACGAGATCGTCCTGCTGTTTCCGTCGAGCAGCCATGAGCGCAAGGGTTTGCCGCTCATCGAAGCCGCGCTGCGCGACACGGCACTGCCCGTGGTGGTGGCGGTGGCCGGACGGCCGCCCGCGCGCACGTCCGGGCGGCTGCGCTATATCGGCTATGTGAAGGAGCTCGCCGAGTGTTACCAGGCCGCGGACTTCACGATCCTCGCATCCACGTATGAGCCGTTCGGGCTGGTCGGCATCGAATCGGTGATGTGCGGCACACCGGTCATTTTCCCGTCGACTATTGGCTGCTGCGATGCGATCGCCCCTCACGCGAAATTCATTTTCGCGCCGGACGACGTGGCGGATCTGCGTGCAACGCTCGAGCGGGCGGTGGGCGCGCATCGCGACGGCACGCGTCGCGCGCCGTCGGAACGGGCCCGCGACGCAGTGCTTTACGACCCAGGCGTAGCCGCTCACGTGGACGCGCTGCTGAGGTTGGCCGAGCAACTCGACGCGACGCGTTAGGGGCCGCGGACCCTTGTCGCACAAGGAGCGGGCGGCCTTGCTGGCGCGGTTTCGCGCCGTTCCGCGGCAGGGTCACATGTTATAATTTTTCACTCTCAACGCTCGAACTCAATTCGGGCCGAACACCCACTTATTTCATCGAGCTTTCCATGCCGGCCTGGACAGGCGGCGGGCGAGAAGCGCCGCATCCCGAGCCGCGCCGGCCCGTCGTGACGGGGCCGTAGCCGCTGCACTGGAGGCCTTCGGGAAGAATACCGCTGGAGATTGTGCATGGCGAACGCGACCTCGCGCCGGGTATCGGCGCACAGCAAGATCGCGGCGGGAACCAACGCGCCGATGAGCCTATGAGTCGGCTTGCCGGGCGTCTTCGTATTTTTGCGCGGGCCATCCCGCGACTGTTGATCAAGCCACTGCGCCGCGAGCCACGGCAACCGCGCAGCATTCTGATTGCACACCATTTGTTGCTTGGCGACACGCTGCTGCTCACGCCGCTGCTCGCCAAGTTGCGCGCGCAATATCCGCAAGCGCAGATCGTACTGACCTGTCCGAAGGCGATCGTGCCGCTGTATGCCGGTCGGCCTTTTAACGTCACGGTCTTGCCCTTCGATCCGCGTGATGCGAAGTCGGTGCGGGACGTTTTGCTTTCCGGACCTTACGACCTCGGCATGGTGCTCGGCGACAATCGTCACAGCTGGCTCGCGTTGGGCGCGGGCTGCCGCTGGATCGTCGGACACTCGGGCGATGAGCCGGCCTGGAAGAACTGGCCGCTCAACCGGAGCGCGCCGTATCCCGCGGCGCCGGCGGCCTGGGCCGACCTCGCCGCGGAACTGGTCGACGGACCGCCGCCGCGCGCTTACGCGCCCGCCGACTGGCCCGCGCCGCAGCATGCGGCGTTACCCGAGCCGTCGCTACTGGCGAAACCTTACGTCGTGCTTCATCCGGGGGCGAGCACCAGCGTCAAACGCTGGCCCAATACGCGCTGGCGCGAGCTTGCGCAACGTGTGGAAGCGCTTGGCTATCTGCCGGTCTGGACCGGCGGCCCCGGCGAAGCCGAGCTGATTCGCGCGATCGACCCGGACCCTCATCATCCCAACCTGGCGGCGCGGCTTGGCCTCGGCGAGTTGTGGCATCTGTTTGCCGGCGCACAAGCCGTGGTTTGTCCCGATACCGGGGTCGCGCATCTGGGGCGTCTGATTGGGGTGCCCACGCTTGCGCTGTTCGGCCCGGGCAACGCTTCGATTCATGGCGCGGGGCGCTACTGGCGCGAAGTGCCGTTCGTGCCCATTACGATCGCGGAGATGCCCTGTCGCGATCAGCCTTTTATATTCCGCCGCAAGGTAGCATGGGTGCGGCGCTGTGATCGCAACGAGACGACCTGTGTGGCCTGGCGCGGCGACCATGCCGAGTGTATGGGCCGGCTGTCTGTCGAGTCGGTGTACAACGCATTGCAAAATGTTCTGGTGAAAGTGTAATGACTCACACGGCTGCGCGAGTGGAGCGCGTGTTATGGGTTGCCTGTCCCGTGATTCTGTTCGTGGTGATGTTCGGCCACATGACGGCGCTCGTCTTCAATGCGCTCGCACTGATGGCGCTCGGCGTCGTGGCGGCCGCCTGTTCGGCGAACCGGCCATCGCTATTGAAGTGGCCGCTGGTGCTGCCCATCGTGGGTTGGGCCGGCTGGAGCCTCGCTTCTGTCGCATGGTCCATGTATCCGATGATCAGCCTGCACGCGTGGTGCGACGAGGTGCTCTATCCGCTGGTGTCGTTCTGGGGCTTCTGGCTGTTCGGCACCGAACTGCGGCGGCCGGCGCCCGTGGTGCTCGTCAACTGGGGCGCCTGCGTGGTGCTCGCCGTGATCAGCGCGCTCTACTGGGGGCATCTGCAGCCGCCCACCGCCAATACTTTTCCGCTGCATTTCTATAATCGCGTCGGCCATACCAGCACGCTCGCGGTGTTTGCCATGCCGCTCTTCGCCGGCTTCCTGCTGAAGCCGCGTTGGCGCGTGATCGGCGCGAGCGGCATCGTGCTGTGCCTGTTCATCGGACTGGCGACCCTCAATCGATTCTTCTGGCCGGCGGCCGCCGTGACGCTTCTGGTCGCGTTGTTTCCGCTCTACCGGCGCCGCCTGTTGCTGGCGGTGCTGGTCGTCGCCGTGGTCGGCGCGGCCGGCGTCGGCACGCTCGAGTTCAGTTCCCGTCTGCGCACGGCCGGCACCGCGCCCGCCGCCAGCCAGTCGCGCGATGTCGCGATCGACGGTCATCAGGTCTACGTGCCCGGCTCGCTGTCCGCGATCGGCGACACGGTATCGGCTGACACGCGTCCGAAGCTGTGGGCGTTTTATGTCAGCGAAGCCGAGCGCCATAGGTGGGTCGGAGTGGGCTTCGGCAAGCCGTTGCCGGGGATCGTCTATCGTGGCGAAATGCCCGCCAGTTTGCTGGCGGTCGAACCGCAGGCGCTGACTCACGCGCACAACCTGTTCATCAACACGTGGTTGCAGACGGGCTTCATCGGCGTCGCGCTGCAGACGGCGTTGTTGCTGTGCCTCGTCGCGCGCTTCTGGCGGCTTCGGCGGGTCGAGCCCTGGTTGTGCGCAGCGGGCGTCGCGCTGGTGGCCGGCATGATCGCGAAAAATACCACCGACGATTTCATGTGGCAGACCACCATGCTCGCATTCTGGGCGTTTGCGGGCCTGCTGCTGGGTTGTGCGGAGCAAGTCGGCGCATCCGGCGAAGCGTCGCTCGACACTGTACGCGGCAAAGCCACGGCAGTACGCAGTGAACAGCGGCGTGAAGCGCCAACAGCCAAGCTGGGCGAATAACCAAGGTGACCAACGCAAACCCGCACGCTACCGAAGCTGACCGCACGCCGCTGCGTATCCTGTTCCATATCAACGATTTCGGTAAAGGCGGCACCGAGACCGCGCTTCTGTCGTGGCTCAAGACGCTCGACCGGCGGCTGTTCGCGCCGAGCCTCTCGGTGGCGTATCCGACCGACGACCTGTTGTTCTGGCGCGCGCAGTCGATCCCCGACGACGTGCCCGTCCATGTGCTCGCCTCATCGAAGTGGATGTACTCGCTTCATCAGGAGGCCCGAAAGCGCAAGCTGGGCAAGGGCGAGAAGTTATTGCACAAGCTGCTGACCTATGGCGCGATCCGGCCGCTGGCCGCGCTGCGCATGCGGCGTCTCGCCAGGCAGCACGATCTGATCTGCGATTTCGATTTCTCGCTGCGCCACGTGGCGGGAAGCGGCCATGTGCCGTGGTTCGGCGTGAGCCATTTCAGCCTGGCGGCGCGGCTCGGCAGCAAGAGCGCGCGCTACATCGCCCGGCGGGTCAGGCATTATTCGCGCTACTCGGCAATCGCCGTGCTGACGCCCGCCATGTTGCGCGAGGCGCAGGAACTCTTCTCGGCAACCGCGCTGGATATCGTCGAATTGCCGAACGTGATCGACGTCGATGCACTGCGGCGCGCGGCGCGCGCGCCGATCGAACGCCCGGCCGACTCGTTCATCGTTTCGGTGGCGCGTCTGGACGAAGGGCAGAAGGACCACAAGACGCTGCTCAGAGCCTACGCTCAGGTGCGCGAGCGTGGCCGTTGCAAGGCGGCGCTCGTTCTGATCGGCGAGGGGCGCGACCGGCGCGAATTGGAGCAGTTCGCCGACGAACTCGGGATCGGCGCAGCGGTGCATTTTCTGGGTTTCTGCGCGAATCCAGCGCCTTATATCCGGCAGGCGGAACTGCTGGTGTTGAGCAGTCGCTACGAGGGTTTCGGCATGGTGCTCGGCGAGGCCATGGCGCTCGGCACGCCGGTGCTGTCGGCGGATTGTCCGACTGGGCCAAGGGATTTACTGGAAGGCGGCAAGGCCGGCCTGCTGGTGCCGGTCGGCGACGTGGACGCGATGGCGCGCGCAATCGAACGTCTGCTGACCGACACGGAATTGCGCCGCACGCTCGTGCAAGCAGCGCAGCAAAAGGTCGAAACGTTCACGCCGGCCAGCGCCAACCAGCGCATGCTGGAACTGGCGTTGCGCCTTTCGGCGCAACAGGATTCACAGGACGTGCAGGCGTTGCGCTGAAGCGCGCGCCAGGCTCACGCGCACTGGCGTTGTGCCGTTGCACGATGCAGGATTCGCCGGGCGCACCAACGTCACGCTGAACCGCGCCAGATTCACACGCCGCCAGTCACCAGTGGCAACACGGTCAGGTCTGGATGCGTGCCTTCCACAATGCTGCGTCCCACGTGCACACCTTCGTACAACGCCTCGTCCTCGCCTGCGAAGCTTTCTTCGCCGTCGGCGTGAAACGGCACCGCATGCCCGGGGATGGACGGGTCCGCGCCAGGATGGCAAACGTAGCCGACGTACGTATAGCGGTTATCCGCTGCGCCCGGCGCGTGCCCCTCGCTGGGCGGGTTTTTCGGACGAGGCGCCACGTGAATCTCGAAACCCTCGTATTCCACCATTTGCCAGGGTGCGGTTTCATCGGCCATGGCCGCCTCCGTCTAGGTCGCGCGCTTCTCAAAAAGTCTAGGTGATTTGAAGCTGAAGCGCGCTCCCAAACGGATACGGCAAAACCACTACGGCTTGATGGCGCCGAGTTGCTTGAGCAGCGTCAGATTGTCTTCAAGGTGCCAGTTTTCGACGATGCGGCCGTCCTTCACGCGATACAGATCGAAGGCCTGGAAGTCGATGGTCTGGCCGTTGCCTTTGAGGTTCTGGAACTGCCCCGTGAAGTGTCCGTAGAAATGCAGATGAACCGAGGCCCGGTCGCCCGCCACGACGAGATCGTCGATCTGCGCGTGGAGATCGGGCACCGCCGCACGAAAACCCTTCGATGCCTGCAGCGGACCATCAGGACCTTGCGGGCGGCCGTCCGGCAAGGTGCGGTCCACGAAGGCCGGCGACAGCGCGAGTTTCGCGTAGGCCTCGTCGCCGGTGTTCCAGAAAGCGGCGTAGCGGCGTGCGCTTTGCACGATCGCGGCGGATTGCGCCGAGTTCGATGCGACAGCGAGGTGGTGCGGCGCGGGCAGGTCGGCGTCGCTCGCGGCATGGGCGCTCAGGGTGCTCAGGGCGCCCGCGAGGCTCGCGGCAACCAACACGTGACGGGCGATTCGGGACATCGGCGAGGCGGACATGGTGCGCTCCAGAGAGAGTTGAAGTGGATGAAGCGCATTCTCTGGCCAATGGTCGTGTTTGATAATTGGTCTGTCGCTTAAAGGATTGTCTATCCATTTTTGAAAATGACCGCTGTTGTATGAGCGTTTGGCTGACGCAGCGAGTCAGTTCGGCCGGCCGCGCGATGTCTATCGTCAGATAGAATGGTGCGCTTTGCCCGTACACGACTCTGCCCATGTGGTTCAAAAACCTTCAGCTTCACCGTCTTCCCGCTCCGTGGTCCGTCACCCCAGAACAGATGCAGAAGTGGCTCGCGCCGCATGCGTTCGCGCCCGGCAACAGCGTCGAGATGCAAAGCCACGGCTGGGCACCGCCGCGCGAGAACGACGCTAACGACTCGCTGGTGCACGCGCTCAATGGCCAGATGCTGCTGGTGTTTCGCGCCGAGAAGAAACTGCTGCCGGCTTCGGTCGTCACGCAAGTGACCAAGGCGCGCGCGCTCGAACTCGAGGAACAGCAAGGCTTCAAACCGGGCCGCAAACAGATGCGCGAACTCAAGGAGCAGGTCACCGACGAACTGCTGCCGCGCGCCTTCAGTATTCGTCGCGATACGCGCGTGTGGATCGATTGCAAGAACGGTTGGCTCGTGATCGACGCGGCCTCGCAAGCGGTTGCCGATGAAGTGCGCGGCCTGCTGGTGAAGTCGATCGATCAATTGCCGCTCGGCACAGTGCGCGTCACGCATTCGCCGGTCGCGGCCATGACCGAATGGCTGCTTTCAGGCGAAGGTCCCGCGGGCTTCACGCTCGACCAGGACACCGAGTTGCGTTCGCCCGCGGAAGGCAACGCGACCGTGCGCTACGTGGGACATACTTTGGATGCCGAAGATATGCGCCGTCATATCGAAGCCGGCAAGCAATGCATGCGGCTTGCCATGACGTGGAACGATCGTGTGTCGTTCGTGTTGACGCCGTCGCTCACGATCAAGCGCATTGCGCCGCTCGACGTGCTGAAAGAAGCGAGCGATCCCACCGCGCAAAACGACGACGAACGGTTCGACTCCGACCTCACGCTGATGACCGCCGAACTCGACCGCATGCTGTGCGATCTGCTCGACGCGTTGGGCGGCGAGCAGGGCGAAGCGGTTCCGCAAGCCGCAGCGGCATAAGAGACTTCAGTTGGCGGCACGCCGGCGCGTCTGAATAGGGCGCGCCGCGTGCGTGTGGCAGCCTCGTCGTGGCGAAGCATTGTGCGCCCGATCTGTGAACGTGTATAAGATGGCGATCGGCAGCAGCGCGCGTCAGTCACGGAGGGCTTGCGATGGTTCGTCTCGTCATGATTCTGCTGGGAGTCGATTATCTGCGCACGCGCTGGCGGTCGCTGCGGCTCGTCGGCTGCATCAGTGTGCTGCTCGGCGTTTTCGTGTTCATCGACGCGCTCGATAGCGCGCTTTACTTTCCGATCACACCGTTCGCGTTACTCCTGTTGCTGGAAGGTCTCGCCACGCTGGCCGTCGCCTGGACCGGCATGGGCGGGCAACGCACGCTGCGCTATGTGAAAGGCATTGCATTCGCCACTGCGGCGGCGTTGATTCTGGTCGGCCACGAGCACGGCAACTTCATTCTGTCGATGATCTTCGGCACGCTCTTTTTCGCCGATGGACTGCTGCAGATCGTCTCGGCCAACGTGGTCCGCTATCGCACGTGGCGGCTCGCGATGATCGGCGGTGGCGTCGAAATCGCGCTGGCGATTTTCTTCTATCAACCTTATCCGACTCACTACGTCGGCACGGTGCCTTACTGTCTCGGTCTCGGCCTGATCTTTGGCGGCTGGAACATGCTCCTGCTGAGCACGCGGGTGCGGCGGCTCGCTTCGAATCCTGCTGCCGCCGCGAGCCCCGGGCTTGCCGCGAAAGATTCCGCGGCGGATGCCGGCATCGCCGCTGCCGCGAGCGAACTCGCTGCCAGCCGTGTGATCGCCCACGAATGGGACGGTCCGCCCGCCGCCGACGAAGCCGCATTGACCGTGCATGTGTGGACGCCGGTCGGGTCGGCCAAAGGCGAGGCGCGGCGGCAGCCGATCGTCGACCGTTATATCGCGGCGGTGGATCGCAATGGCGTGATATCGACCGGCCATGCCGCGCTCGAATCGCCCGAGGGCATCTACATCAGCCTTTATCCAGGTGTCGAGATCGATCGCTCGCCCGACGACTTCGCGCGGCTTTTACGCGCCACGCGCGAGAACGACGTGCCGGGTCTCTTCCAGCCCGATTACGCGACCGAGTCGAAAGCGTGGTGTGCTTCGACGGTGCAGGTGCAGATCCGCAACTACGATCCGGTCCGGCTGCGCCGCTTCTGGGACACGTATCGACAGGACACCACATACAACCTCACGCACCGCAACTGTTCGAGCACTGTCTCGCGCGCACTGGAGGCCGCGATCGAAGGGGCATCGGCGCGCGTGTGGGGTGGTCTCGGCGGATGGCGGCCGTTTCTGCGCGTGATCGCGACACCCGAGCTGTGGGTCGCGGCGCAAGTGCGCAAGCGAGCCGCAACGATGGCATGGACGCCAGGGCTCACGCTCGACTATGCGCGCGCCCTCAGCATGCTGGCCGATCCGCGGCCCTCGGGCTGGGTCAAAATGGCGCGCCTTGCGCTGCGCCGAATGGTTCGCTCGCGCCAGCAATGGCGTGAGGAAGCACGACATGCGCGCGGCGATGAGGATGCGGCGCGTGGCACGGTGCGTGAATGAGGCGCGAATGAGGCGTGCATGAAGCGAGGGTGAGCGCGCTCGCGGGCAGCGTTGCCCAACTTCGACGTCGCGGTAAAAATGGCAACCGCATCAATAGCTTGCAGTTTTTGCCGGTTAGTTATGCACAGATTTGCGAACAGATTCTGTTGATAACCCGAGCGCGCGACGTACAGCCCAAATGAGTGTTTTCAACCAATATGGCGGGTGTATGCTCAACCCGTCAGTTTGTCGTTGACACCGCTCGACCACACCGGAATCCGGCCGTCGCTCATTGAGGATCAAAACCGCGCGGCGCGATCTTCGCCCGCTGCGGCTGTGACTTTTTTATAAGCGTGAACGCGATGGACAGGACGAACCCAGCGGCATCCATCGGGTGGTCAGATGAATGAGCCGCAGCGATTCACGGTGCGCCACGTCAGCATCTACCGTTACTCCGAACCCGTGCGTTTCGGCGAGCATCGCATGATGTTCCGTCCGCGCGCGAGTCACGATTTGCGCCTCGTGACCAACCAGTTGGTAATCACGCCCACGCCGTCGCGGCTGCATTGGCTGCATGACGTATTCGATAACTCGGTGGCGGTCGCGAGTTTCGCGGACAAGGCGCGCGAATTGCGCTTTGACAGCGAAGTGACGCTCGAGCACTTCGAAGCGCCAATGCCCGATTACGCACTCGAACCGTATGCGGTGAACTGGCCGTTCGCGTACACCAACGAGGAAGCGTCCGATCTCGTGAACGCGCGCAGCCGCCCGCATCCGGATAGCGACGTCGACGAATGGGCGCGTCGTTTCGTGCCCACGGCGGGTGGCTCGGCTAAGGGCGGCAAAGGCGGCGCCGGCGGCACGATGGCGCTGCTACGCGCCATGACGCTCGAAATCAAGAGTTCGTTTTTCTATGTGCGCCGCACGGAGAAAGGCGTGAATCGCCCAGGCGACACCTTGCGCAGCCGCAGTGGTAGTTGCCGCGATTTCGCCGTGCTGATGATGGACGCGGTGCGCTCGCTCGGTCTCGCGGCGCGTTTCGTGAGCGGCTATCTGTTCGTGCCCGACGTGCCCGAGCACGAGGCCACGCAAGGCGGCGGCGCGACGCACGCGTGGTTGCAAATTTATCTGCCGGGTGCCGGCTGGGTCGATTTCGATCCGACCAACAGCATTGTCGGCAACCGCCATCTGATTCGCGTGGCGGTGGCGTGGAACGCCTACCAGGCGTTGCCGTTGTGGGGCACATGGCATGGGGCGCCGCATTCGTTTCAGGGTTTGCAGGTGGATGTGAGCGTGACCGAAGGCGCGTGAGGGTGAAGCAAGGGCGAATAAGGACGCGACGATGTCCCGGATGCTCGAATCGAAACGTGTTCGCACGTCAATTGAACGTTTCAACTGGAAAAGGGCGCCGCGATGAAATTGCGCGTTGGGTACGAGCTGGTCTATGAGTGTGTGCAACCGACGCCGATGCTGCTGATGTTGAACACCCACTATTCGCATGCGAAAGAGGTGCTGGATCCCGATCTGCTAGTGGTCGATCCGGCGGTGCCAATCCGCCAGTATCGCGACAGCTTCGGCAACCTGTGCAGCCGGCTCGTGGCGCCGCCGGGAAAAATTTCCTTTTCGACGCGCGCGGTGCTGGAGGTGTCGTCGGAGCCGGAGACGCGGCCGCCATACACCGAACAGCATCCGGTGGAAATGCTGCCTGACGATACGATGGTGTTTTTGCTGGGCAGCCGCTATTGCGAAACCGATCTGCTCTCCGAATTCGCGTGGCAGACCTTCGGCACACTGCCGCTTGGCCGCGTGCGCGTGGATGCGATTTGCAATTACGTGCACAACCACATCGTGTTCGGCTACGACTTTGCGCGGCCGACCAAGACCGCATGGCAAGCCTGGCAGGAGCGCAAAGGCGTATGCCGGGATTTCGCGCATCTGGCCGTGGCGCTATGCCGGGCCATGAATATTCCGGCGCGCTATTGCACGGGCTATATCAGCGATGTCGGCCTGCCGCCGCCTTACGCGCAGATGGACTTTGCCGCGTGGTTCGAAGCGTATATCGGCGGCTGCTGGCAGACGTTCGACCCGCGCAATAATGCGCCGCGTACGGGGCGTGTTCTGATGGCTCGCGGGCGCGACGCGGCCGATGTCGCGATCAGCAATGCCTTCGGGCCGACGCAACTGCTGAAGTTCGAGGTGGTGTGCGAGCCGGTTTAGAAGCGTGGCCGTTGAAGACAAACTTGATTCACAAGACGGCGCTCATGTGAATTGGCGCGGCATCATTCCCCCAGCGCGAGCCCGCGTTTCCTGCGCGCCAGCGCCGCGCCGATCGACACCGCCGCGCCGATACCACCCATTGTCAGCGACAGGATCACGATCAGCGGGCCGGCTTGCGTGCGTGCGGAGAACACACTGACCAGAAGCCCGGCGAGCGGCTGTGTCATGTTGTTCAGCAGGATCACCACGCCGGTCGTCTTGCCGTAGTCCTGTGGCGGAATGATCTGCTGCCGCGCGCTGCGAATGTACACGTTGAACATCTTGTCGAAGCCGACGATCAGCAGGAAGCCGAGCGCATAACCCCAGGGCGCCGCGCTGGCGCCGGCGATCACGCCGCCTGCGCAGATCGAAACGAAGGCGACGAGACCCAGGCGACGGGCCGGCCATGCGGCGCGGGCGATCGTCAACAGAATCAGCACCGTTGCCACGGCGCCGGCCGTTTGCAAGCCGGCGTAGTAGTGGCTCGATTGCGCATGAACGCCGGTCACCATTGCAGCGGACGTGGCGAGCGTCACGCCGATCACCAGATTTTCGGCGGCGGCGAGCAGTACGACTTTCTTCAGGCCGGGCAGAACCAGCACGTGACGCAGCGCGATGCGCACGGGCAGCGTCCAGTGGCCCGCATCGGCGGGCGGCGGATCCGTGGCGCGAAACCCGCTCGTGCGTTGCCATAGCAGCAGCGCGCCGTCGGCGAGCAGAAACAGCACACCGGTTGCGCCGACCACCCATTCCCAGCGCCACAAACCGAGCAACAGCGCGGCGAGCATCGGACCAAGCACGAAACCCAACTGGTCGGCCAATTGCGAATAGGCGAGCACGCGCTGAAACCGCTGCGTGCTGAAGATCTGCGGCAGCATGACTTCACGCGCGACGAGCCCCTGGCTCGTCAACACGCCGCAAACCGCCGAAAGTGCGATCAGCCAGCCGATGCCGCCGAACATGGCATAAGCGATCATGCCGCCGAAACACGTCAGCGCGCGCACGGTCTGGCTGACGCGCATGAGTCTGAGTGGCGAGACGCGATCGCACAAGGCGCCGAAGAAGGGAAACACCAGGTAGCGGGGCAGCGTTTCGATAAAGAACGCCAGCCCCGACCACGAAACCTGGTGTGTCGTCTGGAAGACGACGAGCGGCACGAGAAACAGCAGGACCTGATCGGCGAGACGCGCGACAAACAGCGAGCAGAAAAAAGCCTGATGGTTGACGCGCACCGTTGATGTCCCGCCGTTTATGGGTCGAGACCGATCCTATCAAAGATGGCGGTCCCGCGCCGCAGCGCACCGTGGTGCGCCGGGGAGTCAAGGCAAGCTCACGAGCAGTGCGGGCAGAGCGCCGAGCTAGCGCGGAACTGTGCGCCTACCGCACGGCGAGTACGCTCCGACCGCACGGCTTATCGCAACCTGCTGCTAGCCGCGATAAGCCGCTTCGAGCGGCGCGATATCCAGCTTGACCATATGCATCATGGTGGACATCACGCGGCTCGCCCTGGCGGTGTCCGGGTCACGCAGCATTTCGCCGAGCACGTCCGGCACGATCTGCCACGAGACGCCGAACCTGTCCTGCAGCCAGCCGCATTGCCATGGTTTGCCGCCGTCGGTGAGTCGGGTCCAGTAGCGGTCGATCTCCTCTTGCGAACGGCAGTGCACGAACAGCGAAATCGCCGGTGTGAAGGTGAACTGAGGGCCGCCGTTCAGCGCCATGAACTCCTGGCCTTCAATCTCGAACGTGACGGCCAGAACGTCACCCTTCGGCCCGGGGCCGGCGTCGGTGTAGTGCATCGTCGTGGCGATGCGGGAATCGGAAAACACGGACGTGTAGAAGCGGGCCGCTTCTTCCGCTTGGCCGTCGAACCACAGACACGGTGCAATCTTTTGCATGACGTAGCTCCTCCTTCTCACCGGACGAACCGGCCATTACTTCATGGCGGCCATGGCTTGCTGGATTTCTTCCGCGCTCAGGTCGCGCTTGTGCGTGGCCAGCGACCAGCTATGGCCGAACGGGTCTTTCAGCTGGCCGTAGCGGTCGCCCCAGAACATGTCGGTGACGGGCAACACGACGGTCGCGCCGGCCTCGACGGCCTGCTTGAAGCTGGCGTCGACATCTTCCACATAGTGGTGAATCGTGACCGGCGTGCCTTTCAGCGAATTCGGGCCGAACGAGTGGTGCTCAGGCCATTCGTCGGTCAGCATCAGCATGGAATCGCCGATCTTCAGGGTGGCGTGCATGACCTTGCCGCCCGGGCCGGGCAGGCGGATCTGTTCGACGGCGTTGAAGGCCTTGGTATAGAACGCGATGGCGTCCGCGGCGTTGGCGCAGATCAGGTACGGGGTGAGCGCATGCATCCCGTCGGGGATCGGTTTGACAGCGTTGCTGGACATGACGGCGACTCCTTGAAGTAACAGGTTCGTGAGTTGAAAGACCGACTGTGCGAGTCAGGCCTTCAACGTTACGACGAGTGCATCACCGTTGAATCGACACTCCGGAAAAAATATTTTTTGCGCCGGGCGCGCTATGAACGCCCGGTCGGCCGTTTCAACCGGCGGAGTTGTCCTCGTCCGGCGGCGCGGTGGACGGCGCCGGAACGCCGCCATTCGGCGCGCCGAGGATGCTGATCTGGAAGGTCGGCGTGGCGGCCAGCGATTGCAGCGTGGCGTCTTCGGGGATGTGTTCGAAGAGCGGCAAGATCACCGAGCCGCCGATCACCGCGCGCCGGCTATTGTCGGCGGGCCGCAGGCCCCACACGTCCTGATAGACGACCGGCACCGCGCTGCCGTTGCGCGTGGTGTTGCCGATATACAGCATCACATGGCCGCCGATGTAGATCAGCGTGCGCAACGGCTCGCCGTGCTGCGCCAGATAGTCGAGCCGCTGGGCGGGCGTGGACGACGACAGGTCGATCATGCGCCCGGCGCTCATCTGCGTGGACGAATGGCGCGGCAGCCAGACGCCGAACGCCGCGAAGATGCTTTGCAGTTCCGACGAGCAGTCGTTGTAGAGGCCGCTATTGCCCCATCCGTAAGGCCGTCCGATCAGCGTTTTCATCAGCGTCGCCAGATGGCGCGGCGTGGCGGCGAGCGGTGTCGGCGCGATTTGCGCGTCGCTCAGGGTGGCGGTGCGGATCAGCGCCTCGCCGTCCGCGTTGCGGGCCGGGACGAGCACCCGGCGCGTCACCGGGGTCTTGCTCGTGCCGGTCTTGTCGCTTGCTTCGCCCGTGTTGCGCGGGTCGCTAGGGTCGCTTTTCCGGCTCGCGTTGTCCGTGCCGCTTGCGACGCGTTTGCCCGACGCCGGCCGTGCCGCATCGGCTGGCACGAGCGGCAGCAGCGTGCCGGCCGGCGCGTCGAAGCGGAACACACCGCGGCTGTCGCGTACAGGCGCCGACGCGACGATCACCGCCCCGAGCGATTTGCCGGTCGCGGCGCGCCATGTGTCGACGAAGCGATCGTCGGTCATGCCGACGGCGTCGCTGCGCACCCAGCCCTGCACGTCGGGCGTCTGCACATAGAGCCACGCACCGTCGACGCTGCCCCCGAGCACGTACAGCGGCGTTCCCGGCCGTGCGGCGGAAATCTGCAGGTTGTCGAACGGATAGCCTTCGCCGGCCAGACGGTGGTCGTAGAACGAGGGGTCGGTGGTCGGCAGTTCGCGCACCATCAGGTTACCGGTGGCGATCGCGCGGCGCTCGGGCCGGTAGACGGGCGTCTGAGTGAACTGCCCGACGTTCATGTTTTGCGCGATTGCGTCGATCCACGCCTTGTCGTGCGGCCGGAAGTTTTCTCCGTAGCCGATGTTCCCGCCAGGCTTGCCGGTGTTGTCGAACTTGTCAATGCGCCGCTGCTGCAATGCGGCAATATCCGCACCTTGCTGGCGATAGACGCGCATCGTCACGAAGCTGGCATTCCACGGCGAGGACGCCGCGGTGCCGGTGCCGAAGTAGCGCGCGTAAAGCACCTGGAAATGGGCCTGCTGATCCGCGGGGCTCAGGAACGGCTGGTCGTAGCCTGGGCTGTCCGGTTCGAGCCAGTGATCGACGTTCTGGTCGTAGCCGGCGATCGGGAACAGCGAGACGGTGTCGACCGGCGCGTGCGCGTCGCGCGTCGGCGACGGGTTGCTGCAGGCGGTGGCCGCCACCAGAGCCGCGCCCAGCGCGGCAGCGCGGCAGGCGTTCGGCCATGCGGCGGCAAGACGGGATAGAACGACAACGGGCATGAGATTCAGCGGAGTGGGTAGAGGACACGATGATACGGTGTCGGCGCGTCGTGGCGCATGTCGTGCCCGCGCCGCATGATGGCGGCGCGTATGCAACGCGTATGTGGTTTCATTGGGATTCGTATCGTCAATAGCGGCTGCGCGATAGTGTGCTTTACGCGCGGGCTGCCGCAACCGGCGAGCGTTCCACTACACTCTCTGCCTAACCAAACGCATCGCCTCGAAACATGCTCGAGAGGCGGCATGACCAGGAGAACACCATGCAAACCAGCGCACGTAACCATTTCGCCGGCGAAGTCACCGGACTCACCCATGGCGCCGTGAACGACGAAGTCACGCTGCGCACTCAGGAGGGTCTCGAGATCGTCTCGATCATCACGCATGGCAGCGCGACCTCGCTCGGCCTCGCGGTCGGCAAGAAAGCGTTCGCGCTGGTCAAGGCTTCGTCGGTGATCGTGATGGTCGACGTGACGAAGAACCAGGTGTCGGCGCGCAACTGCATCGCCGGTACGGTGTCGGCGGTCACGAAGGGCGCGGTGAACTCGGAAGTGTCGATTAGCGCCGGCGGCGCGCAGATCGCCGCGATTATCACCAACGAGAGCGTCGATCGTCTCGGTCTCGCGAACGGCAAAGCGGCGACGGCGATTTTCAAGGCATCGAGCGTGATTATCGGCGTCGAGTAACGGTCGATCGCCACCGGATTCATTTTCGTCCGCTTGCGCGTTGAACGACAGCCGGCGGGCAGATGGAGCCGGAAGAGCGAGGCCGTGTGCCCAGCGCGCGTCGTGAACGAAACGGCAGCTTGCTTTAAACTTCACGACTCGCTATTCCTCTTTCCGCTTTCATCACGGACGCCGTCATGTTCGAAGTCTCCTCCGCCTCGCATCTGCCCAAAGCCGCGCACTACGAAGAACTGGTCGGCCAGGCGCGCTCGCTGCTCGCCGGCGAAACCGACTGGATCGCCAACGCCGCGAATTTTTCCGCCTTCGTGTTTCATTCCCTCAGTGATCTGAACTGGGCCGGCTTCTATTTCCACGACGGTCACGAACTGGTCGTCGGGCCGTTTCAGGGCAAGCCCGCGTGCGTGCGCATCGCGCTCGGCAAAGGCGTATGCGGCACGGCGGCGCAAACCCGTCAGACGCAGGTCGTGCGCGACGTGCATGAGTTTCCCGGGCATATCGCGTGCGATTCGGCCTCGCAATCGGAAATCGTCGTGCCGCTCGTCGCGCCGGACGGCACGCTGATCGGCGTGTGGGATGTCGACAGCCCGGTCGTCGCGCGCTTCGACGAAGAAGACGCGAAGGGCATGGAAGCGCTGTGCGCGGTGTTCATCGAGGCAGCGTTGCCGCGCGCCGCGTCGGCTTCCTGAGGATAAAGCGGCGGTGGTGCCGAAGCACCCCATCTTTTTTCATCCGTAGAGTAGCTTCAGCGTTCCCCGCATTACCCCGCAATTGCACTTTCGATAGCCGCGACTGCGACAGTCTCAGCCGCTATCGGCATCCGGTGGCGTTCGCCACCGAGATCGCCGACCAACCATCAGCGAGACGCTGCTCGACACACCGCTCGTGGTGTTCCGCTCGAACCGTCAACTGGCGCGCATGCGACATCTGCCCATCACGATCAAGACGCCGGCGACTCCCTCCGTCGCCGTCATGCCCGAAGGCGAGCGCGCGTTACAGATTGAGATCGCCACCGATACAGCAACGAATCGGGGATTACACCAAGGGAAACGATTGGCGCGACGAATGCGAGGCCTGCGAGGTCGGCGGGGGTGCGAAAGCCGTTATCATACGCACGATCCTCCAGTACATTGGACCCGATTTTCAAGGCCTTACAGTTTGCGCGCGCGTCAAGAACACGTTCGATCACATCCACTACTCAGGAATATCAAAAGGCTGGCGCGATGCACGACCACCTCTTCGCCGAATCGCGCACGCGCGACGCCGCGCTCGCCTCGGCGCCTTGCGGTATGTTCATCTGCGCCGCGGACGGCACGTTCGAGTCCGTCAATGCTGCTTTCGAAAAGCTAACGGGGTTTGCGGCAGAGCACCTGGTCGGCGTGCGTACCTTCGAGTCGTTGTTCGATCCGGCCGAATTCGCGAGGCGCCACACCGAACTGCCGCCGCTCGCCATGGTGACCTCGCGCTATGAAGGCGAATGGAGTTTCCTGCGCCGCAATGGCACGCCGATTCGCGTGGTGCTCGCGTTGGCGCCGCTCGTCCAGGGTTCGGCGCATGCTGGCGGAATTGCCGCGCGTCCGGCGCGCTACGTGGGCATGGCCTTCGACATGACGCGTTACGCGCAGTCCGAAGCGCGCCTCTGGTACGTCGCACATCACGACGGCGTGACCCGTCTGCCGAATCAAACGCTGTTTACCGAACGGCTGGAATTGACGATCGCGCGTTGCCAGCGTAACGGCAGCGGTTTTACCGTGCTGATCGCCGAGCTCGACCATCTGCGCAAACTGCGCGATGCGCTTGGATTGCATGCGGCCGAGCTCGTGCTGCAGATTGTCGGTGAACGGTTGCGTGGTCTCTTTCCAAACGACGGCACGATCGCCTCGATCGGCGGAACGCAGTTCGCTTTGCTGGTCAACGAAACCGGTGCGGCCGCCGACGCCTTCGCCGCTGAAGCATTAGGCCGTATCGCCGAAGCGATCGATTACGCCGGCACGACGTTGAACATCACCGCGAGCATCGGCATCGTGGCTTATCCGGCCGACGGCGGCGATGCGCCTACGCTGATGCGTCGCGCGGGCGTGGCGTTGTCGGCGGCCTCGGCCGTGACCGGCAATGCGGTGCGGCGTTTTTCCACTGCACTGGAAGGCCAGGCCGCGCGCCGCTTCGAACTGGAGACCATGCTTCGCGAAGCGATCGAGCGGCAGCAGCTGCATCTGGTGTATCAACCGCAGGTGACGCTCGCCAACGGCCGCATCGCGCAAGTCGAAACCCTGCTGCGCTGGAACCATCCGCAGCGCGGCCTGATCAGCCCCGTCGAATTCGTGCCGGTCGCGGAGGAGGCGGGTTTGATCGAGCAGATCGGCGAATGGGTGATCCGGACCGCATGCCGCGACGCCGGCAAATTGCTCCGGCTGACCGGCACGTTGCCGCGCTTCGCGGTCAATGTGTCGCCGCAGCAGTTTCAGCGGCAAAACCTGTTCGAGACGATCCGCGAGGCGCTGGAAGAGGCCGCGCTCGACCCGTCATACCTCGAGGTGGAAATCACCGAAGGTGTCCTGCTCGGCGACACCGAGCAAGCTTTGCAGACGCTCTTTGCGTTGCGCGATCTGGGCGTGGAAGTGGCGGTGGACGACTTCGGCACCGGCTATTCGAGCCTCGCGTATCTGACGCGTTTTCCGCTGAATCGCCTGAAAATCGACCGCTCTTTTGTGATGCGCATGAGCACCGATCCACAGTGCGAGGCGCTGGTCGGCGCGATTATCGCCATGGCGCATGCGCTCAAACTGCGCGTGACGGCCGAGGGCGTCGAAACGGCGGAGCAGGCGGCGCAACTGGAAGCGCTCGGTTGCGATGAAGCGCAAGGCTTCTGGTTCTCGCGTCCGATTACCGTGGGCGCGCTGCGCAATCTGCTGAGGCCGTTGGGCACACACTGAGGCGCGCGCTTGACGGCGGGTTGCTAACGGGCCAGCAAGCTTTGCCGATCGCGGCGTCATAGTTCGCAGGTCAATCAATGTGCTTAGCCATCCGTATTAAATGACGCCTGGCGCACGCGTCTCATTCATTTCCCGATACGATGCAAGGCGTCGCCGCGATGAACGGCCCGCTTGCCGCTTTTCTCACTTTCCACTTCGTAATGCGGATCGGACTTCGACGCATTGACGGTTCTGCCGTCCACGCTCGTATGGGAAGAAATGACACGCACGACCTTGCCATGCGTGACGCCTTGCGGCGTATTCCAACTTACGCGATCTTCCGGCTTCAGATGTTGAGACATGAGGCGCTCCTGTGCGTGGGCTAACGCGGCTTGAAATCCCCTTGCTTTCAGGGCTTTGCGTGATTGCACTGCTTTGGTTCGCAACAAAGAGCAAACAGCGTGCCTCCGCCCACGAAACGAAGGGGCAGGAACATATCCTGCTTCCTGCGTCAGGATATTTCTATCGCAACGGAACGAAGACTCAAGATGAATGATCTCCTTACCCGACTCTTTCACTTCCAGCCGTCGTTGCTCGTCACCCTGACTCACGACGCCCTTCATATCGTGCTGGCTGTGCTGATCCTCGTAGTCGGCTGGTGGCTGTCGAATCGCGTCGGCGCGATGTTCGCGCGCGCGCTCGCGCGTACGCATGCCGACCCGACGCTCGCGCCGATGCTGGCAGCCATGAGCACCTGGGCCGTGCGCGTGCTGGTGTTCATCGCGGCGCTGAGCGAGGTCGGCATCGCGACCGCCAGCGTGCTCGCGGTGCTCGGCGCGGCGGGCCTCGCGATCGGACTCGCGTTGCAAGGCACGCTGCAAAATATCGCTGCGGGGATGATGCTGTTGATGTTGCGGCCGTTTCGCGTCGGCGACGTGATTGAAGGCAGCGGCGCGGCAGCGGGTATCGTTCGCGAAGTGGGGCTTTTCACCACGCGCATCGAGCGCGGCGACGGCAACGCGGTGTTCGTGCCGAACAGCCAGATCTGGAGCAATCCGGTGATCAACTACAGCAGCGGCGGCACGCAGCGTATCGAGGTCGAAGTGGGGCTCGCGCAGCGTAAAGACGTCGACGCCGCGATCGGCGAATTGAAGAAACTGGTCGCGGACGAACCGCGTGTGCTGAGCGGCGCCACGCTCGCGCCGATCGTCACGGTGGCCGACTATCCCGACAATGGCGGCGCGACGCTGCGCATCGCGGCATGGGTTCGCACGCCGGATGCGTCGCTCACCAGCGACGACCTGCACGACCACGCGCAGGCCGCGCTCGAGCAGGCCGGTTGCCCGGTTGCGGCCTAGTTTGCGGCGCGCCTGGATCGTGCCACCTGGTGCTCGCTCAACGATTGCCTCGCGGCTGGAACGCACCTCAACGCGCGAGGCACCCCGTGCAAAACGCGTCTCGCACCACCAGACAGCCGCCTCTATAATCAGACCCTGCTCATTCATGTTGAACCGGACCCGTTTGATCGACACACCTGAATCCGCCAGCCGCTCACCGAGCGGCGAGGACGGCGCAGACGGCGCGGTCGGAGTGCTGGGCGCGCTGCGCGCCGCGACCGCGCAACGTCATGAACTGTTGCACGAGATCATGCCGCTGTCGGTGGACAGTGTGGCGTTGCGCGACTACCTCGCGCATCTGGCGATTCTGCGTGACTGGCTGGCGCCGCTCGAAGCCTGGCTCGACACTTTCAGCGACGGTCCGCAATCGCCGGCGTCGCCGGCACGCATGAATCGCCTTGCGCTGATCGACGCTGATCTCTCGCACGAATCGGTCGAACCGCAAGACCGGGTCGGCGCGCTGTCATCGAACACCACGAGCAGCTGGCGCGGCGACGCCAGCGCGGCTTACTGCTGGGGCGTCTGCTATGTGATCGAAGGGTCCCAGCTAGGCGGCGCAGTGTTGTACGCGCGTCTGCAAGCGCGCCTCGCTCCGCATCCTCTCGGCTATCTGAACGCGGGGCGCGAGTCGCTCGGCGCGCGCTGGCAGGCTTTCCACCGGGCGATCGCTGCTGAAGTCGACACACCCACCCTGATTGACGAAGCGTGCCGCGGCGCGGCCGATGCGTTCGACCGTTTGATCGAGCTCGCTAGGCACCGTGCCACGGCTGCCTGCGTGAGCGCCGATTGAAGCGCGACCGGAACACGCCTATGGATAGCCGCCACCAGGATTCTTCCTCGCCGTCTCACCAGTTCGACGCAGCGGTCGCATTCGAGGCGCTGCCCGATGCCTATCTGATTCTCAACCATCGGTACGAAATCCTGCTCGCCAACGCGCGCTATCTCGACCTGACGGGGCAGTCGTTGAGCGATCTGCAAGGTAAATCGATTCTCGACGTCAATCAGTTCGGACCGGCCGAACAGCGGGAAGCACGGCGCGCATGGCTGATCGGCGCACTGCGCGATCTGTCGCCGGGCGGCTCGAAATGGTCGCCGCTGTTTCGCTACGAGATGCCCGAGCACCGTGACGCCAAGCCCAATGGTGAGGCAGCAGGCGAGCTACGGGTGCCGCGCTACTGGAAAATCAAGGCGAGCCTGCTGGGTGCGCGTCACGGGCAAGGCGGCACGATCGCGCTGCGCGTGAGCGAAGTGACCGAGCGGGTCTCCGATTACGAACGCGATCAGCGCGAACGCGCGAAGCTGCGCTCGCAGGCGCAACTGCGGCAGCTCCTCGCCGATGAAGCCAAAGCGCAATTGCGCGAGCATCAGGAACGCTTTCAGATTGCCATGGCGTTTTCGCAACTGGGCGCATGGGAACTCGATCCGGTGACCGGGGCGATTGAATGCACCGATCAATGCAAGTCGAACCTGGGTCTGGATTCGAACGCGTTGCTCACCGAACAGCGCCTGTTCGGCGAAGTCGTGCATCCTGAAGACCGTGGCCGGTTGCGCGACGCGATGAATCAGGCGCTGGCGGCTCACGACCATTTCGAAGTCGACTTCCGCATTGGCTGGGCGAGCGGCGCGGTCCGCTGGATTCTGGTGCGCGGTGTCGGACGGTTCCTGCCGGATGGCACGTTGAGCTCCGTCATTGGCTTCACGCTCGACATCACGTCGCGCAAGGAGGCGGAGCTCGAGCAACGCGAGATCGCCGCGTCCGAGAAACGCGCGCGCGAACACAGTGAGCGCCTTGCCATGGCAATGGATCATTTCGTCACCACGGTCAGCCACGAACTACGTTCGCCGCTATCGGCCATCATGTCATGGACCGACCTGTTGCAGCGCGCCGCCGATCCTTCGCATCTCGCGCGCGCCACCGGCGTGATCAGCCGCAACGCACGGCAGCTCTCGCATATGGTGGACGATCTGCTCGATAGCGGCGCGATCGTGACGGGAAAACTGTCGGTGAATTTGCAGCCCGTCGATCTCGGCGCGCTGGCCGGGATTGTCGTCGAAGATATGCGCATGCATGCCGAAGCCAAGGGCCTGCGGCTGATCGCGGACGATCTGACCTCGGCCATGGTGCTCGCCGACGAAGGCCGGATGAAACAGGTGGTCTGGAATCTCGTGTCGAATGCGGTGAAGTTCAGCGCGCAAGGCACGATCGAACTTTCGGTGCGCGCGGACGGCGAGCGCGTCGAACTCGCGGTGCGCGATACGGGACTCGGTCTGGATGGGGAGTCGCTGGAGCGGATATTCGACCGCTTTCAGCAATTCGGCGCCGACGGGTCGGGACGCGTGGCGGGTCTCGGGTTGGGATTGTGGCTCGTCAAGAACCTGGTGGACCTGCACGGCGGCACGATCACCGCTGAGAGCCCAGGCTTGGGGCAGGGCGCGACGTTCCGCGTCAGGTTGCCGGCATACCGCTAGGTGGCTCAGCTTCGCGCTGTGTGCTCGGCGTGCTACCTAGGCTTTCCACGCCGGCAAGCGCCGGCGTTTCGATGAATTCGCCCGGCGCGCCGGTCAACGTGGATAAGGCGGCGGTTCGTTCAGCACAGCCCAGAACATGCCGAGGTCGTTGATGGCAGCCATGAAGTCGTCGAACGCGACCGGCTTTACCACGTAGGCATTCACGCCCAGATCGTAGCTGCGCAACAAGTCGCTTTCTTCCCGCGACGAAGTCAGCATGACCACCGGAATACGCTTGAGTTTTTCATCGCTGCGCACGGCCTTCAGGACTTCGTGACCGTCGATCTTCGGCAGCTTCTTGTCGAGCAGAATCACGGCGGGATTGTCTTCCGAGCGATTCGCCCATTGCCCTTCGCGGCGCAAATATTGGAGCGCTTCCTCGCCGTCGCGCAGCGACACGACCGGATTCGCGAGGCGGGTTTTCTCCAGCGCGATCAGCGTGAGTTCCACGTCGTTCGGATTGTCTTCAACCAGCAGGATCGGTCTTAGCACGCTCTGTCCTTCATTTCGGTTCATCTTTCGACTCCTTCGGCACGGGGCGAAAGCGCTTGCCCGGTGACAATGCAGTCAGCCGCGCCACTGCCGCCGCCGCGGACTCTTCGCCCTGGCTTGCGTCGGCAATGAATACATGAGGCAGCGAGAAATACACGGCCGCCCCTTTGTCGATCTCGCCGGTCGCCCAGGCTTTACCGCCGTGCCGCTCGACTATGCGTTTAACGCCAGCAAGCCCGATGCCCGTGCCGTCGAATTCTTCAATGCGATGCAGCCGCTGGAACACGCCGAACAGTTTGTCGACGTAGCGCATGTCGAAACCGACGCCGTTGTCTTTGACGAAAAAGACGTCCTGGCCGGCCAGTTCGCCTTCACCCGCATAGCGGCCAATTTCGATTTCCGCGTGCTCGCGGGTCGCCGTGAATTTTACCGCGTTCTCGATCAGGTTCCGAAGCACCACGTGCATCAGCACGGCGTCCGCGTTGACGTGACCCAGTGGGCCGACGCGCCATGCAATGTTGCGCGAGGGCGCATCTTTGACTTCGTCGGCGATCAGCGCGTCGGCCATGACTTGCAGATCGACCGATTGTGGACGCAGCGCCGCGCGTCCCATCTGCGAAAAAGCCAGCAGGTCGTCGACCAGTTTGCCGCCGAAGCGCGCTGACGAAATGATTCGCTCGACGAAATGACTGCCACGCTCCGACAGACGCTCGCTTTCCATTTCGCGCAGCAGATCGGCAAACCCGACGATGTGCCGCAGCGGGGCGCGCAAATCGTGCGACACAGTGTACGAGAAGCCTTCGAGTTCCTTGTTGGCGCGCCCGAGTTCGAGCGCCAGTTGCGCGAGTTCTTCCGCGCGACGCAGCACGATGCCGAGCAGCGCGGTGCGGAATTCGACGGCGATTTCGAGTTCGGCAGGACGCCAGGCAAGTGAGCGTCCACGCACGGTATCGGTCCAGACGTCGAAGCTCTGACGCGGCGAGAGCGAGGCGGACAAGCCCGCCAGCTTCGCGCGCGGATCGCCCGCCCATTTGATCGTTTGAACGACTTCTTCGCGAAACCACAGCACGTAATTGCGAAACAGCTTCGAAATCGACACGGCGAGCAGGCCCGCGTAGTGCGGATTGGCCGGCAGGACGGGGCAGGCCGTGGCAAGCGAGTCGGTGTCGAAGGTGTCATCCACTCGCGTGTCGAGCCACTCGACGAGCTTCGCGACTTCCGGCTCGGAAGGCGTGGTGCCGACCAGCAGCACGCGCCCGTCGAAGACGATCGCGGCGCCGTCCGATGCGGTCAGCCCGAGCAGATCCTTCGGGTCGTTGGCGAGCGCGTCCGTGAAGCTTTCCGTGTTGGCCATCGCGGCCAGCAGGCGCGCGAGCGTGCGACGCAGTTCGAGCCGGTATTGGGCTTGCGCGTGTTCCTCTTTCGCTTCGATCTGCAGCGACAGAATCTGCGCGATATGCTCGCACGCGGTGCGCACCTCGAAGGGCGGCACGCGCGCGCTGTCGTGATGGCAGGAAATCAGCCCCCACAGTTTGCCGCGCACTACGATCGACATCGACATGGACGACAGCGTGCCCATGTTCTTCATGTATTGCACGTGTACCGGCGAGATACTGCGCAGCGACGCGTAGGTGAGATCGGTCGGTTTGCCTGTCGAGGGATGCAGCGGCGGGACCAGCGGCGAGGGCCGATAGTCGGCGTCGGCGATCAGGCGAATGCGGTTGCGCACATAGAGCGCACGCGCTTGCGCGGGGATGTCCGAGCCGGGAAAGTGCTGGTCCGCGTAGGAGGCGTAGCCCGGTTCGGCGTGCTCGGCGATCACGTGGCCGCTGCCCGTGCTGTCGAAGTTGTAGACCAGCGTGCGGCCGTAACCGGTGATGCGCTGGACTTCGTCGGCGGCGAGTTGCGCGAGGCCCTCGACGGTTTGCACTTCCTCGAGACGGTTGATGAACGTGCGCACCAGCGGGTACATCGACGAGAACACGTCGAGCGTGCCGCGCGCGGGCTCCAGTTCGACGATCGCGATGCCCTCATGACGATGCACGATGACCGCGAACGGCGTGGCGCGCGCGCCGGCGGCATTGGCGCGCGGATCGCTCATCGAGCCGATATAAAGCGGGATGCCGTCTTCCTGATGCGTGGCCAGTGCCTCGACGATGAGCGCTGCCCATTCGTCGCCGACGATCCGCGCAATCGGCTGGCCTGGCGCTTGCTCGGCGGGCGAGCCCGTCAACGCGGCGACGTTGGCGCTGACTTGCAGCAGCGTGCCGTCGGCCGCGATGCTGAACAGAAAGCCGTGCGGCTGGATGCCGCCTGGAATGTGGATGGGTTCTCTCGCGCAGTCGGCTTCGACTGTCGAAGACGCGGAAGATGTGAGGTCTGCCATGCGTGCTCCACGAACGGTACGCTGCATTTTCGCATAGCAGGCGTGCGTTCGTGGTTCGCTGCTAACAGCGTGACTCAATCGCGGCGCGGATGGGCGAGAAAGAATTTCAGCATTTCATCGGCGGCATCGGGGCCCGACGGGTCCGTGTACGAACCGCGCTGACTGCCTCCGGACCATGCGTGACCCGCGCCGTGAATCGACCAGTACTCCGCTTCCACGCCGTTCGCCGCGACATGCCGTTGTCGCGTATAGGTGCGCTGGCTGCTCGCCGCGCCGGATTGCGCGCTGACGGTGGTGGTGCCGGCGTCGAAGGAGGCCACGATCTCGGCCGCATTCGACGGATGCACCGTCGCGTCCGCATCGCCATGAAACACGATGAGCGGACGTTGCGGTGCGCCGCGCGCCCGATTGCGTTGCGTCTTGCCGCCTTTCATCGCGCCGAGCGCCGAGGGCAAGTCCTTCGCGCTGCCGTAGGGGAGACCCGAATGCACGCCCGCCGCCGCATAGAGATCGGGCGAAGTCTTCAGCATGATGTCCGCCATCGCACCGCCTGCCGAGAGACCTGCCACATACACGCGCGCCGGGTCCACGCGATACCGTCCCATCACCTCGCGCGTGATACCGGCGATCAACGACGGCTCGCCCTGATCGCGCTGCTGATCGGTGGGCTTGAACCAGTTCCAGCATTTCGAGTGATTGGCCGCATGGGTCTGATTGGGATACACGACGATGAAGCCGTGACGCTCGGCCATTTCGTTCATGCGCGTGCCGGCGGCAAAGTCGTCGGCGTTCTGCGTGCAGCCGTGCAGCATGACGATCAGGGGCAACGGTTCAGCGCTGTACACAGCCGGCACGTACAGCTTGTATTGGCGTTGTCCGGCCGCGTTGCTGAACGTATGCGTGCTGAAGGTGCCTGGCGTGTCCGCGTCGAATGCCGGTGCGGCAGGGGCGTGCGGAACGGGGCTCGCTTGCGTTTGCGCCTGCGTCCACGCTTGCGTCCATTCGTTCACGTTGGGCGGCGTGTACGGGGCTTGTGCGTGGTCCGCATGGGTCTGATTCGCGTTGTTGCCCGAGAGCGCGCGCTGAACCGCCGCGGTGGCTTCCTGCGGGCCCTTCGTGCGCAATAGCTCGAAGGCGTCTTTCATTGATTTCAGGAAATCTTCGTTCATCTTCATGATGGTTTGCGTTGACCTGTGTGGGGCGTGAATGAGCAAGGCGACCGATAGGTCACTGCGTCAGTCACGGTCATGAGTCGAGTGTCGTGCCTAGCTGATGCGGCCGGCAAGCGCCGCCTTGACCGCGGGCGATGCGTGAAAGGCGCCGAGCACCACCACCGATGCAATCGTGGCCGCCGCGAGTTCCGGTGGCACATCGGCTGCGATGCTGGCGAGGCCGAGCACATGAATGTCGAGTTGTTCGTGCGCGGCTTGCGCCGCTTCGAGATCCTGCCGGGAGAAGTGTTGCAGCCCGAGCACGAGGGCACGTCGCGTCACCGTTTCCGAGACCACCTGCGCATGGATGGCGAGCTGGTTGCGAATCGCCGTGCGGATCAGATCGGTGCGGTTCGAGTAAAAGCCTTCTTCAACCAGAAGATCGATCTGGCCGAGGTCGATCGGACCCAGGTTGATGGTGATTTTTTCGGTCTCGCCGCCTTTGGGGCGGGAGGTGTCGATGAGGCTGAGTTTAGTCATTTGCACTCCGGGAGGCATCTTGAGGCCATCCAATTAACATCCAATGGGATGGTTATACGCCTTTTGGCCGGAGGGGGTCAATGAGAATAAAGGGGGTTCGTTCGGGGGCTAGCGATGACCGAGCGGATGCGAGCGGCGCGTTTTGCGGCGCCGAGCGAGATTGCGGGAGGGAGTGGTTTCGGGGCCGATTGCTGCTGTCTGTGCAGAATCGGCCATTCCGACAGTGGTGCGCGTGTTTGAATGGCGCGCGGCGGGCGCTACCGGTGCGCTCGAACTGGCACCGGTAGGGTGATGCGGTTTTTAAGGGGTGTTGAACGAAACGACGGAGTCTGGCGGAGACTTTTACATCAAAACAATATCGTACTGCTCCTGACTCAAATTCGACTCCACCTGCAGCGACACCGGCTTACCAATAAAATCAATCAACATCGCCAGATGCTGCGACTCTTCCTCGAGAAACAGATCAATCACCTGCTGCGACGCGACCACGCGAAACTCGCGCGGATTGAACTGCCGCGACTCGCGCAGAATCTCGCGCAGCACGTCATAGCACACCGTACGCGGCGTCTTGACCTGTCCTTTACCCTGGCAAACCGGACACGGCTCACACAGCACATGCGCGAGCGATTCACGCGTACGCTTGCGCGTCATCTCCACCAAACCAAGCTGCGAAAAACCATTCACCGTCACGCGCGTGCGATCGCGCGACAACGCCTTCTTCAATTCGCCCAGCACCTGATCGCGATGCTCGACGTTTTCCATATCGATGAAGTCGATGATGATCACGCCGCCCAGATTGCGCAGACGCAATTGCCGCGCAATGGTGTGCGCGGCTTCGAGGTTCGTCTTGAAGATCGTATCGTCGAAGTTGCGCGCGCCGACGTAGCCGCCCGTGTTCACGTCGATGGTCGTCATCGCTTCGGTCTGGTCGATCACGAGATACCCACCCGACTTCAGATCCACCCGGCGCGACAACGCGCGCTGAATCTCCGCCTCGATGTTGTACAGATCGAAGAGCGGCCGCTCGCCGGTGTAGTGGTGCAGTTTCGACGACACCGCCGGCGTGAACTCGGCCGCGAAATCGGCCAGCATCTGATACGTTTCGCGCGAGTCGACCTGAATGCGCGACGTCTCGTCGTTGACGAAATCGCGCAGCACGCGTTGCGCGAGATTCAGATCCTGATACAGCAGGCTCGTGGGCGGCATGCGCTGTCCTTGCGAGATGATCGTCGCCCACGTCTTGCGCAGATAAGCGACGTCGCCGGCCAGCTCTTCGCTAGTCGCATCTTCGGCGATGGTGCGCACGATGTAGCCGCCTTTTTCATCGGCGGGCAGCACGGCGGTCAGGCGCGCGCGCACGGCTTCACGTTCGGCTTCGCTCTCGATCTTCTGCGAGATGCCGATATGCGGTTCCTGCGGCAGATACACGAGTGTGCGACCGGCAATGCTCACCTGGGTGGACAGGCGCGCGCCTTTAGTGCCGATCGGATCCTTCACGACCTGCACCATCAGCGTCTGGCCCTCGAAGACGATTTTTTCGATCGGCTGATGCGGCGCCTGATGCTGCGGTTCACCGGCAATGCGCGGATGCCAGATGTCGGCGACGTGAAGGAACGCGGCGCGTTCTAGACCGATGTCGATGAAAGCGGACTGCATGCCCGGCAAAACGCGTACGACCTTGCCGAGATAGACGTTGCCGACGCGGCCGCGCGACAGCGTTCGTTCGACGTGAAGTTCCTGGACTGCGCCTTGCTGGACCAGCGCGACGCGCGTTTCCTGCGGCGTGACATTGATCAGGATTTCTTCATTCATGGTGTTATTTTAGAAGTCGATGCGCGCTGCACGCAGGAGGGCAGCAGATTCAAAAAGCGGCAAACCCATGATACCTGAATAGGACCCGTCGATATGCTCGATAAACTCCGCAGCGCGCCCCTGCACACCGTACGCGCCCGCTTTGCCGAGCGGCTCGCCGCTCGCCGCATAGCGGCGGATCGCATCTGCGTGCAGTGCAGCAAAACGCACCTTCGACACCGATAGCGCGGCCGGCAGCAGCGTGCCCTCGGCGTCGACCACGGCCACGGCCGTCAGCACTTCGTGAGCGCGGCCGGCAAGGCGCGTGAGCATCGCGACAGCGTCGTCGGCATCGACGGGCTTGCCGAGAATCGCGTCGTCGATCGTGACGGTTGTGTCCGCAACCAGGATTGGCCGCGCGGCATGAGCGCCGGCCACGAGGCGCGCGCGTGCCGCATGCGCCTTGGCGACGCACACCCGCTGCACATAGTCGCGCGCGCGCTCGCCGGGCAACTCGGCTTCGAGCGCTTCGGCGTCTTCATCGGGGCGCGGCAGCAGCAGTTCGAAACGTACGCCGAGCTGTTGCAACAACTCCTGGCGGCGTGGACTTTGCGAAGCGAGGTAGACGAACGGATGCAGCGATGCGGCGGACGTGGACATGAACAGGTCTCGATGAAGCGGATTGCATGGACATGCGACGGGCGCGCCGCGCAATCCCTGCGCCGCCTCGTCCATTCACACGCGATGATAGGGGTGATTTTGCGTGATGGTCCACGCGCGGTAAAGTTGCTCGGCGAGGAGTACGCGGACCATCGCGTGCGGCAAAGTCAGGCTCGAGACGCGCAGCAACATGTCGGCGCGCGCTTTGAGATCGGGGTCGAGACCGTCGGCGCCGCCGATCAGGAACGCCACGTCGCGGCCGTCCTGCTGCCAGCCGGGCAGGGCGCCGGCAAGCTGCATGGTGGTCCAGTCCTTACCGCGCTCGTCGAGCGCGACAATGCGCGCGTTCTTCGGCAACGCGGCTTCGATCTTCAGCCGCTCGGCGGCCATCACGCTTTCCGCCGGCCGTCCCGACGAACGTTGCTCGGGTTTGATCTCGCGCAGTTCGATGCGCAGCTCGGGCGGCATGCGCTTCGCGTATTCGTCGAAGCCGGTGGCGATCCAGTCCGGCATCTTGTGGCCGACGGCGAGGATATGCAGTTTCATTGCGCAAGCATTCGCGAACGATAACGGTGAGTGGGCCGAAGCCCGCTCACTTGCGGCGTGCGGGCGCTTTGCGCGCGGGCTTCTTCACGGCCGGCGCGGCTTCCTCTTCGTCCTCGTCTTCGTCGGGCTCGCTCGAACGCGCACCGCCGAACGGATCCGGCGTGGACAGCTTGATGCGCACCGGCTTGTCGCCCCAGATTTCTTCGAGGTTGTAGTACTGACGCAGGGCCGGCTGCAGGATGTGCACGATTGCGTCGCCGCAATCCACCAGCACCCATTCGCCGATGTCCTCGCCTTCGGTGCTGATGATCTCGCCGCCGTTTTCCTTCACGCTCTCGCGCACGCTCGAAGCGAGCGCTTTGGTTTGCCGGTTCGAGGTGCCGCTCGCGACGATCACGCGATCGAACAGCGCGGTCAGGTGGCTGGTGTTGAACACCTTGATGTCTTGCGCTTTGACGTCTTCGAGAGCGTCGACGATCACGCGTTGCAGTTTGCGAATATCCATGGATTTACCGGTGGTACAGATGATGTTGAAGAATATAGTCCCACACCGCGGTGGGGACATGGCTCGCCGCCTGGTCTTGCTGTTCGCCGCCCGCGAGGGCAAGCCGCTGGTTCACCTGCTCGCGCAGATGCGCGCGAATGTCGGTGGCCGAAACGTTGAACGCAAGCGTCGTATCGATCAGCAAGTGGCCGCAGGGCGTGGCTTGCAGAACGTCGGCGCGGGCACGGCGCGCGTCGATTTCTTGAGCGACCGCCGGCGGAATCGACGTGAGGTCGAAACCGGGCCGGGTGGCCGCGCAGATGTGGGCGAACTCGAACAGGCGCCGCCAGTCGCGCCACGTGTCGAGATGCACCAGTTGATCCGCGCCGATCAGGAGCGCAATGGATGCGTCCTCACCTTCGCGATCACGCCAGCGTTGCAGCGTGTCGATCGTGTAAGTCGGGCCGTCGTGCTCGATTTCGTCGGTCGCGACCCGCACGGTCGTGCCCGGCAGCACCAGTTCGCTCGCCGCCGCGCGCGTCATGGCAAGGCGGTGCACGGCCGGCGACACGTCCGATTTCTGCCAGGGCTGGCCGGCCGGCAACAGCACGAGTTCGGTCAGATGCAGCACATGCGCGAAACGCCGCGCGAGCGCGAGATGGCCGTCGTGGATCGGATCGAAAGTGCCGCCGAGCAGTCCGATCCGGCGAGGCAGGGCGACAGGATGAGCGTTCGGCTTCAGGTGAAGATCCTTTGTCGTGACGATTGGAGCAAGGTGCGGGCGCTGCCCGTCACACCCACTCGCGCGGCACGAGAAAATCGCTGTAAAGACGCGCTTCCGGCGTGCCCGGTTCGGGCTGCCAGTTGTAGCGCCAGTTCACCACAGGCGGCATCGACATCAGGATCGATTCCGTGCGTCCACCGCTCTGCAGCCCGAACAGTGTGCCACGGTCGAAGACCAGATTGAACTCGACGTAGCGCCCGCGCCGGTATGCCTGGAAATCGCGCTCGGCTTGACCGTACGGAATGTTGCGGCGCTTTTCGATGATGGGCAGGTACGCTTTGAGGAACCCGTCGCCCACACTCTTGAGCATCGCGAACGATTGATCGAAGCCCGGCGCCGAGAAATCGTCGAAGAAAATCCCGCCGATGCCGCGCGGCTCGTTGCGGTGCTTGAGGAAGAAATACTCGTCGCACCAGCGCTTGAAACTCGGGTACAGGTCCGCGCCGTAAGGCTGCAGCGCGTCGCGGCAGGTGCGATGGAAATGCTGCGCGTCTTCCTCGTAGCCGTAGTACGGCGTCAGATCCATGCCGCCGCCGAACCAGAAGACCGGTTCTTCGCCGGCCTTGGTCGCGACCAGCAGACGCACGTTCATATGCACGGTCGGGCAGTGCGGATTGTGCGGGTGCAGCACGAGCGATACGCCCATTGCTTCGAAACCCCGGCCGGCCAGTTGCGGCCGCGCAGCGCTCGCCGAACCCGGCAACGCGTCGCCCGCGACGTCTGAGAAACCAATGCCGGCGCGCTCGAAGAAGTTGCCGCCTTCCAGAATCCGTGTGCAGCCGCCGCCGCGCAGCTTCTCGCCGGGGGCGCGCTGCCATGTGTCGGTGGCGAACGGCGTGCCGTCGAACGCGCCGAGCGTGTCCGCGATCTGCGTTTGCAGGCCTTGCAGCCAGCTGCGCACGGCCTGTGCGTCGTAGCTCGATTCGGTCATGAATGCAGATGCTGAGGGCGGCACGCTCGTCGTGCCGCGGGTTCGTCGTGAAGGGCGTTGGCCGGGCCCGCGTCAGGTCGGAACCTGCGAAGGCGCGCCTGACGTTTTTTCGCGCCCGGCGAAATGCTCCCGGCTTCGTTCACCCGCATGAGCCTGGATCGGCCCGCATGGTGCGGTGGGCGCCGGTGTCGCTGCTAAAACCCGCCGCGAAAACCCGCAGTGTAGCGCTGTTGGCGCCGCACGCGGGCGAGCGGGGTAATGGCCTGGTGCGGCGCAGTGCGGCTTAGTGCTTGCCTTCGGTCTTGGCGTCGTGCTTGCGGTTCAACGCACGGTAGCCGATGTCGCGCCGGTACTGCATGCCGTCGAACGAGATCTGGTTGATCGTTTCGTACGCGACCGACTGCGCGCTGCGCACCGAATCCGCCAGGCCGACCACGCACAGCACGCGGCCGCCCGAGGTGGTCAGCTTGCCGTCCGTCAACGTGGTGCCGGCGTGGAATGTGACCGAATCCGCGGTTTCAGCCGGAATGTCGTTAATGCGGTCACCCTTGCGCGGCGTATCCGGATAGTTGTACGCGGCGAGCACCACGCCGAGCGCGGTGCGGCGATCCCATTCCAGCTCGACCGTATCGAGCGTGCCGGCGATTGCCTGCTCGACCACCTTCGAATAGTCGCCCTTCAGACGCGCCATGATCGGCTGCGTTTCGGGGTCGCCCATGCGGCAGTTGAATTCGAGCGTTTTCGGGTTGCCTTGCGCGTCGATCATCAGACCGGCGTACAGGAAGCCGGTATAGCGGATGCCTTCCTTCTCCATGCCGCGCACCGTCGGCAGGATGATTTCGCGCATCACGCGGGCGTGCAGTTGCGGCGTGACGATCGGCGCGGGCGAGTAGGCGCCCATGCCGCCCGTGTTCGGGCCCTGGTCGCCGTCGAGCAGACGCTTGTGATCCTGGCTCGAAGCGAGCGGCAGCACGTGCTTGCCGTCCACCATCACGATGAAGCTCGCTTCCTCGCCGGCGAGGAATTCCTCGATCACGACACGCGCGCCGGCGTCGCCGAGCTTGTTGTCCGACAGCATCATGTCCACTGCGGCGTGCGCTTCTTCCAGCGTTTGCGCGACCACCACGCCCTTGCCTGCGGCGAGGCCGTCGGCCTTGATGACGATCGGCGCGCCCTTGGCGTCCAGATACGCATGCGCGGCGGCGACGTCGGCGAAGGTTTCGTATTCGGCGGTCGGAATCGCGTGGCGCTTCATGAACGCCTTGGCGAAGTCTTTCGAGCTTTCGAGCTGCGCGGCTTCTTTGGTCGGCCCGAAAATCTTCAAACCGCGCGAGCGGAACAGATTGACGATGCCGGCCGCGAGCGGCGCTTCCGGCCCGACCAGCGTGAAGGCGATCTGTTCTTTCTCGACGAAATCGGCAAGCGCGGCCGGATCCGTGATGTCGATGTTGCGCAGACGCTCGTCCTGGGCGGTGCCGCCGTTGCCAGGAGCCACGTAGACGAGCTGGACCCGCGGCGATTGCGCGAGCTTCCATGCGAGCGCATGTTCGCGACCGCCGGAACCGACGACGAGTAACTTCATGTGAATCCCCGAGACTTAAAAACCATAAACGGCTGACGCAACATGCTCAGCCGTGCAATGACAACGAGGTTCGCATTGGGCCCGCAGCCAGTAGCGGCGCAGGGCACGGTGCGAAGCCGGGTGGAAGCGCGGTGCGTAAGTCGCACTCACGCGCTTCGGCGCTTCAGCAACGACGCGAGGGCCGGCGGCGTGGCGCGGTTCGACAGGAACCGCTGCACTGCGCGCCGCCGGGGCACGCTCATTCGTCGGCGATCGCGGCGTTTGTATAGACTTCCTGCACGTCGTCCAGATTCTCCAGCGCGTCGAGCAGCTTCTGCATTTTCACGGCGTCTTCGCCGGTGAACTCGACTTCCGTCTGAGGTTTCATCGTCACCTCGGCCAGTTCGGCCTTAAAGCCGGCGGCTTCGAGCGCGGACTTCACCTTCGGGAAATCGTTCGGCGGGCACAGCACCTCGATACTGCCGTCTTCATTCGTGACGACGTCGTCAGCGCCGGCTTCGAGCGCGGCTTCCATCAGCTTGTCTTCCGGCGTGCCGGGCGCGAACAGGAACTGGCCAACGTGATCGAACATGAACGACACCGAGCCGTCCGTGCCCATGTTGCCGCCGTTCTTCGAGAACGCGTGACGCACTTCCGCCACGGTACGCGTGCGGTTGTCAGTCATGGTGTCCACGATCACCGCCGCGCCGCCAATGCCGTAGCCTTCGTAGCGGATTTCCTCGTAGCTTGCGCCGTCCACGCCGCCCACGCCACGCTGGATCGCGCGGTTGACGTTATCTTTGGGCATGTTGGCGTCGTACGCCTTTTCGACGGCGAGCCGCAGACGCGGGTTCGAGTCGATGTCGCCGCCGCCCATGCGCGCCGCGACCTGAATTTCCTTGATGAGCCGCGTCCAGACCTTGCCGCGCTTGGCGTCGGCCGCTGCTTTCTTATGCTTGATGTTGGCCCATTTCGAATGACCCGCCATACCTTTCTCCGTCGCGCGCGCCAGTGGGGCGCACGCAGTGTGCAATTGTCGTTGCGATGTCGGGCGCTGACGCCTTCTGCGTTTGTGCGCCGCGATGTCAATCCGCCCGGTGCTTAACTGTCCGGGTCAACCATTCGTGGCTACCCGTCTCGCGCCTCGCCACGCCCGGCCGGACCCGGCTAGCGGGACCGCAGGTCGGCAGCGCGGTTGGGACAGGGCGATCTGGCCAGACCCCACGCGACAAATGCCGCGCCGGCCTGCCGGGCCCCGCGAAAGGCGCGGTGCGCCAGGCGGTGGTGCAAGTTGAGCGGCTCTTTGAGCGGATTCGAATTTTATCACGCCGCAAGGGTGCGGCAGAGGGCGAGATAGCCGCAAACGACGCGAAAAGTGCGCGGCGGCGGCCTTGGCCGCACGCCGTCGTGCGCTTTTCAGGCCGCTTTCAGTTCTAGTTCTTCGTGCCGAACAGGCGGTCGCCGGCGTCGCCGAGACCCGGGACGATATAGGCGTGCTCGTTCAGATGCGAATCGAGCGAGGCGACATACAGCTTGACGTCCGGGTGGGCGTCCTGGAACACCTGCACGCCTTCGGGCGCGGCAACCAGCGCGAGGAACAGGATGTTTTCGCCCGCCACGTTGCGGCGCTTGAGCACGTCGACCGCGTGCACGGCGGAATAGCCGGTCGCGACCATCGGATCGCACAGAATGAACACGCGATCTTCGAGGTCGGGCAGGCGCACCAGATATTCGACAGGGCGATGGTCTTCAGCGCGATACACGCCGATGTGGCCCACCCGCGCCGACGGCACCAGTTCCAGCAGGCCGTCCGACATGCCGATGCCGGCGCGCAGCACCGGCACGATCGCCAGCTTCTTGCCGGCGATCACCGGCGCGTCGATCTCGACGAGCGGCGTGGTCAGGCGGCGCGTGGTCATGGGCAGGTTGCGGGTGATTTCGTAGCCCATCAGCAGCGTGATTTCACGCAGCAGTTCGCGGAACGTGCGGGTCGAGGTGTCCCGGTCGCGCATATGCGACAGCTTGTGCTGGATCAGCGGGTGATCGAGGATGAAGAGATTGGGGAAACGGCTGTCCTGAGTCATGGCGGGGGCGCAAGCGGCGGCTAGAGGGATCGGTTCGGCGCGCCGCATGGCCGGGGGACCGGCTGGCGGACGCGCTACGGCGCAAGTTTACCGAAAGAGTGCGCTCCGAAGATACCGGAGATTGCAGCGAGCCGGCACAGTCCGGCACCGATTCTTCTAGAATCGGGGGAAACTTCGCCACGGGAGCCCACCGGACTTGGCGCTTCGGGCGAGACTCACGAGCGGGGAAAAGCCGAGGCCGCCCGGCGCTTTCTCACGACGCACAACTTCACGAGGTGAATACAGATGGACATGGGAATCGCAGGACGCACCGCGCTGGTCTGCGCGGCCAGCAAGGGACTCGGCCGCGGCTGCGCGGAAGCGCTCGCCGCCGAGGGCGTCAATCTGACGATCGTCGCGCGCACCGCCGAGACGCTCGAAGCCACCGCGGCGGAGATCCGCCAGCAAAGCGGCGTGGAAGTGAAGACGGTGGCCTGCGACATCACCACGCCCGAAGGCCGCGCCGCGGCGCTCGCCGCCTGTCCGCAGCCGGACATTCTGGTGAATAACGCGGGTGGTCCGCCGCCGGGCGACTTCCGCAACTTCACGCATGAAGACTGGATCCGCGCGCTGGAGAGCAACATGCTCACGCCAATCGAGCTGATTCGCGCAACCATCGACTCGATGAGCGAGCGCGGCTATGGGCGTATCGTCAATATCACGAGTTCCGCGGTGAAGGCGCCGATCGACGTGCTCGGGTTATCCAACGGCGCGCGGTCGGGGCTGACCGGCTTCGTCGCGGGCCTCGCGCGCAAGGTCGCGCCCACCGGTGTGACCATCAACAACCTGCTGCCGGGAATTTTCGACACCGACCGCATTGCCGTGACCTTCGCGGCGCAGGCCAAGTCGCAAAACATTTCCGTCGACGACGCCCGCAAGCAGCGCATGAAGACGATCCCCGCCGGCCGTTTCGGCAACCGCGACGAATTCGGCCGCGCCTGTGCGTTCCTGTGCAGCGTGCATGCCGGCTACATTACCGGGCAGAACTGGCTGATCGACGGCGGCGCTTATCCGGGCACGTTCTGATCGGCAGTTGCGGCAGTTCCATCATCACTACAACAACGACAATCACAACGGTTTCAGGAGTCTTACGTCATGACCACCCGTATCGCGCTGATCGCGCACGATCATAAGAAAGACGACATCGTCAAACTGGCCGGCGAATACGTCGATACGCTCAGGCGTTGCAACATCGTGGCGACCGGCACGACCGGCGGGCGCATCGCCGACGCGCATGGCCTCGCGGTCGAGCGGATGCTGTCCGGCCCGCACGGCGGCGACCTGCAGATCGGCGCGCAACTCGCGGAAGGACGCGTGGACATGGTGATCTTCCTGCGCGACCCCATGACACCGCAGCCGCACGAGCCGGACATCAACGCCCTGGTGCGCGCGTGCGACGTGCACAACATTCCGTGCGCGACCAACATTTCGACCGCGCGCATGGTGCTCGATTCGCTGACCTTGCGCCTCACGCAACAGGTCTGAGATCAGCGGCATTGCACACGCGGCACGCTCCAATTCCAACCCAACCCCAAGGAGACATGATGGTCAAAGCAATCCGATTCGATAAAACCGGCGGCCCGGAGGTCATGAAGTGGGTCGACGTCGAAGTCGGCGAGCCGGGCGCGGGCGAGATCCGCGTCAAACAGACGGCGGTTGGACTCAACTATATCGACGTGTACTTCCGCACGGGCCTGTATCCGTTGCCGTTGCCAGGCGGTCTCGGCATGGAGGCGGCCGGCGAGGTGACGGCGCTCGGCGCGGGCGTGACCGGCCTCGAGGTGGGCGATCGCATTGCCTACGTGGCGCGTCCGCCCGGCGCGTACACGCAGGAGCGCGTGCTGCAGGCCGCGCAGGTCGTGAAGGTGCCCGATGCCCTGAGCGACGAGCAGGCCGCCTCGGTGATGCTGCAAGGCCTGACCGCGCAATATCTCCTGCGTCGCACGTATCCGGTGAAGGCCGGCGACACGATCCTGATTCAGGCCGCGGCGGGCGGCGTCGGCCTGCTGGTGTGCCAATGGGCGAAGGCGCTCGGAGCAACGGTGATCGGCACGGTCGGCTCGGATGAAAAAGCGCAGATCGCCACGGCGCACGGCTGTGACCACGCGATTGTCTATACGCGCGAGAATTTCACCAAGCGCGTGCGCGAGATCACCAACGGCGCGGGCGTGCCGGTGGTGTACGACTCGATCGGTAAAGACACGTTTGCGGGCTCGCTCGATTGCCTCGCGCCGCTCGGCATGTTCGTGAGCTTCGGCAACGCGTCGGGGCCGTTGCCGCCGATCGACTCTTCTGAATTCGCCGGGCGTGGTTCGCTGTTCTTTACGCGTCCGACGCTCTTCACCTATATCGCCAAACGCAGCGACTACGAGGCGATGTCCGCCGAGCTGTTCGACATGCTGGTGTCGGGCAAGGTGAAGACGAGCATCAATCAGCGTTACGCGCTGGCGGATGTCGGAAAAGCGCACGCGGATCTCGAAGGACGCCGCACCACGGGCTCGACGGTTCTGCTGCCGTGAGGCGTCGCGGCATAAACTTGCCGTCAGCCCTATAAAAACCGCGCGATCCTCGAAGTCGCGCTCGACGCACTGGAAAAGCCGGCACGTCACGCCGTAAACCCATGCCAGGCATGCACAAGGCCGTTCCGTCTTGCGATGGAACGGCCTTTCCCGTTTACGCGATTTTTATACACGCCCTCCCATCTTTGACCAGCCCTTTACGCGGTTCGGCATAACGTTGCACCCATCCAAAGTCCGTGTAATGGAGAACAAAAATGGATGTGCTGTATGTCGGGGGCCTGGTGCTGTTCGCCGCACTGACCTTTGCGTTAATTGCCGGCTGCGAGAAGTTGATGCAGTTCCGCCGTGGTCAGGGAGCGCGCTCATGAGCTGGATTCTCTGGTTGTCCGGTGCGGCGACCGCGCTGCTGTTCGTCTACCTGGTCTATGCGCTGCTGCGCGCGGAGGACATTGAATGAACTCCAACAATGTCCTGCAAGCGGGCCTGTTCATCGTCGTGCTGCTGGCAGCCGCGGTGCCGATGGCCCGTTATCTGAGCGCCGTGATGGACGGCAGCTCGCGCGTGGTGCGCCTCGGCGGTCCCGTCGAACGCTTGCTGTATCGCATCGCGGGCGTCGATCCTTCCACGGAAATGAGCTGGAAGCACTACGCGATCGCCACGATCGCGTTCAACACGCTCGGCGTGGCGTTTCTCTATGTACTGTTGCGCGTGCAAGGCTGGCTGCCGGGCAACCCGCAACAGTTCGGCCCGATGACGGTGGACGGCGCGTTCAACACGGCAGTCAGTTTCGTAACCAACACGAACTGGCAGGATTACACGCCGGAACAAACCGTCGGCTATCTCACGCAAATGCTCGGTTTCACCGTGCAGAACTTCTTCTCGGCCGCCACCGGCATCGTGGTGGTGATCGCGTTGATTCGCGGCTTTGCGCGCCACACCGCGCAAACCATCGGCAATTTCTGGGTCGACCTGACGCGCGTGACGCTCTACGTGCTGCTGCCCATGTCGGCGATCATCGCGGCGCTGTTGATGAGCCAAGGCGTGATCCAGAACTTCAAGTCGTATGAAGACGTGCCGACCTTGCAGACCACCACCTATGCCGCGCCGAAGCTCGACGCACAAGGCAATCCGGTGAAGGACGCGAAGGGCAATCCGGTGACGGTCGATACGCCGGTGAAGACGCAAACGCTCGCCATGGGTCCGGTTGCATCGCAGGAAGCGATCAAGATGCTGGGCACTAACGGCGGCGGCTTCTTTAACGGCAACTCGGCGCATCCGTTTGAAAACCCGACGCCGTTCTCGAACTTCCTGCAGATCTTCTCGATCCTGCTCATCCCGGCGGCGCTGGCGCTGGTGTTCGGTCGCATGATCGCGGACCGCCGGCAAGGCGTGGCCGTGCTCGCCGCCATGACGATCGCTTTCGCGGTTTGCGTGTTCGGCGAAATCAGCGCGGAGCAGACCGGCAATCCGGCCATCGCCGCATTGCACGTCGATCAGTCGGCCAATGCGTTGCAGTCGGGCGGCAATGCGGAAGGCAAGGAAACGCGCTTCGGTATCGCGCAGTCGGGCATCTTCACGGTTGCGACCACTGCGGCTTCGTGCGGCGCGGTCGCCAACACGCACGATTCGCTCACCCCGATCGGCGGCCTGTATCCGATGCTGCTGATGCAACTGGGCGAAGTGATCTTCGGCGGCGTGGGTTCCGGTATGTACGGGATGCTCGTGTTCGCGCTGCTGGCCGTGTTCGTGGCGGGCCTGATGATCGGCCGCACGCCGGAATACGTCGGCAAGAAGATCGAAGCGTATGAGATGAAGATGGTGTCGATCGTTGTGCTGCTCACGCCGCTGCTGGTGCTGGTGGGCACCTCGATCGCGGTGTTGAGCGACGCGGGCAAGGCCGGCATTCTCAACCCCGGCGCGCACGGTTTCTCTGAAATCCTCTACGCGTTCAGCTCGGCCGCCAACAACAACGGCAGTGCGTTCGCGGGTCTCACCGTGGGCACGCCGTTCTACAACTGGCTCACGGCGATTGCGATGTGGTTCGGCCGCTTCGGCACGATCGTTCCGGTGCTCGCGATTGCCGGCTCGCTCGCCGCGAAAAAGCGCATCGGCGTGACCGGCGGCACGCTGCCCACGCATGGACCGCTGTTCGTCGTGCTGCTGCTCGGCACGGTGCTGCTGGTCGGCGCACTGACTTATGTGCCTGCGCTCGCGCTGGGTCCTGGTGTCGAACATCTGATGATGATGGGCGCCCATTGAGACCCGCGATGAAAACGAGTGATCACGCGCAAACGGGAAATTCGAGGATTCAATGACTGAACATAATGCAACCAGGTCCATGTTCGACCCGGCGCTGGTGCGCCCGGCGATCGTGGATTCCTTCAAGAAGCTCACGCCGCGCACGCAGTTCCGCAATCCGGTGATGTTCTGCGTGTACGTAGGTAGCATTCTCACGACCATTCTCTGGATCGCCGCGCTCGGCGGCCAGGCGGAGGCGCCCGCGGGCTTCATTCTCGCGGTCACCTTGTGGCTGTGGTTCACGGTGCTGTTCGCCAACTTCGCGGAAGCGCTCGCCGAAGGCCGTTCGAAGGCCCAGGCGGCGTCGCTGCGCAGCGCGAAGAAAGACGTGATGGCCAAGAAGTTGAACGAGCCGCATCCGAAGTCGCCGATCCGCATTGTGACGGCTTCCGACCTGCGCAAGGGCGACGTCGTGCTGGTCGAAACCGGCGACGTGATTCCGGCCGACGGTGAAGTGGTCGAAGGTGTCGCTTCGGTCGACGAATCGGCGATCACGGGCGAATCCGCACCGGTGATCCGCGAGTCGGGCGGCGACTTTTCGTCGGTGACGGGCGGCACGCGCGTGCTGTCGGACTGGATCGTGGTGCGCGTCACGGCGAACCCGGGCGAGGCGTTCCTCGACCGCATGATCGCGATGGTGGAAGGCGCGAAGCGTCAGAAGACGCCGAACGAAATCGCGCTGACCATTTTGCTGGTCGCGTTGACGATCGTCATGCTGTTGGCCACCGCCACGCTGCTGCCGTTCTCGATGTTCTCGGTCGAAGCCGCAAAGGCAGGCCACGTGGTGACGATCACCGCGCTGGTCGCGCTGCTTGTGTGTCTGATTCCGACCACCATCGGCGGGCTGTTGTCCGCGATCGGCGTGGCCGGCATGAGCCGCATGATGCAGGCGAATGTGATCGCCACCTCGGGCCGCGCGGTGGAAGCCGCCGGCGACGTCGACGTGCTGCTGCTCGACAAAACCGGCACCATCACGCTCGGCAATCGCCAGGCGTCGCAATTCGTGCCCGCGCCGGGCTTGACGGAAGAAGCGCTCGCGGATGCGGCGCAACTCTCGTCGCTCGCCGACGAAACGCCGGAAGGCCGCAGTATCGTCGTGCTGGCGAAACAGCGCTTCAATATCCGTCAACGCGATATGGCGTCGCTGCATGCCGTGTTCCTCGCGTTCACCGCGCAAACGCGCATGAGCGGCGTCGATCTGCCCGGCCGTGAAATCCGCAAGGGCGCGGCCGACGCGGTGAAGAACTATGTCGAAGCCAACGGCGGACGTTTCCCGAATGAAGTCAGCAACGCGGTCGCCGAAGTGGCGCGCCGCGGCAGCACGCCGCTCGTGGTCGCCGAGAAGGGCGAGCAGGGCGCGCGCGTGCTCGGCGTGATCGAGTTGAAGGACGTGGTGAAGGGCGGCATCAAGGAACGTTTCGCCGAACTGCGCAAGATGGGTATCAAGACCATCATGGTGACGGGCGACAACCGCTTGACCGCCGCCGCGATCGCCGCTGAAGCGGGCGTCGACGATTTCCTCGCCGAAGCCACGCCGGAAGCGAAGCTCTCCACGATCCGCGCGCACCAGGCCGAAGGCCGCCTCGTCGCGATGACAGGCGACGGCACCAACGACGCTCCGGCGCTCGCGCAGGCCGACGTCGCGGTGGCGATGAACACCGGCACGCAGGCCGCGAAGGAAGCGGGCAACATGGTCGACCTCGATTCGAATCCGACCAAGCTGATCGAGATCGTCGAGATCGGCAAGCAGATGCTGATGACGCGCGGCTCGCTCACCACGTTCTCGATCGCCAACGACGTCGCCAAATACTTCGCGATCATTCCGGCCGCGTTCGCCACGACCTATCCGGCACTGAACGCGCTGAACGTGATGCATCTGGCCACGCCGGCTTCGGCGATCATGTCGGCGGTGATCTTCAACGCGCTGATCATCGTGCTGCTCATTCCGCTGGCGCTCAAGGGCGTGCGTTATCGCGCGCTGGGTGCGGCGATCCTGCTGCGCCGCAATCTGCTGATTTACGGTTTGGGCGGGATCATCGTGCCGTTCATTGGCATCAAGCTGATCGATATGGTGCTGGCCGCGTTCGGTTGGGTCTGAGCGCTAGTCGCTAGTTCAAGAGGAATCATTCATCATGAAAAATCTGTTCCGTCCGTTGATCGTGATTTTCGCGGTGCTCACCGCTGTCACGGGGCTGGCTTATCCGGCGGTGATGACCGCTGTCGGTCAGGCGGCCTTCCACGATCAGGCCAACGGCAGCATGCTCGAACAGGACGGCAAGGCGGTCGGCTCGAAGCTGATCGGCCAGCAGTTCGACGCGCCGCAGTACTTCTGGGGCCGTCTGTCGGCCACCAGCCCGATGCCGTACAACGCGCAGGGTTCGAGCGGCTCGAATCTCGGCCCGACCAACCCGGCCTTGCTCGACGAAATCAAAGGCCGCATCGACGCGCTGAAAGCCGCCGGCACGGATATGTCCAAGCCGGTGCCGGTCGATCTGGTGACGTCGTCGGGCAGCGGTCTCGATCCTGAGATCAGCCCTGCTGCGGCGGCTTATCAGATCGAGCGCGTCGCCAAGGCTCGCAAGCTCGCGCCGAACGACGTGCAGGCGCTGGTGGACCGTTATACGAGCGGCCGTCAGTTCGGCATTCTGGGCGAGCCGCGCGTGAACGTGCTGCAACTGAACCTCGCGCTGGACGAGATGAAGCGCGGCTGAGCCTCTGAGGCGCAGCGTTTCGCAAAGGCGGCGTCCTCGCGACTCCGCCTTTGGCTTTTGACGGCGCGGCGTAGCGCGCATGATGGCGATGCGGCATGAGCGTAGCCGCGGCGCGAAGCGATCTGCTCTGGCCGCCATGAGCGGCCCCCGCCATTTGCGGCCGCGCCGCCGCCGTGCCACCATGCGTAGACTGACGCTCGTCCAACGATGAAAACCATTGAGCATGAACCGCCCCGATCCCGATGAGCTGCTCGACAAGCTGCAACGCGACGAAGAAAAACGTCAGCGAGGCAGGCTGAAGATTTTTTTCGGCGCGTCGGCCGGCGTCGGCAAAACCTATGCGATGTTGCAGGCCGCGCGCCGCCGTTACGATGAAGGCGCGGACGTGGTGGTCGGCATCGCCGAAACCCATGGCCGCAGCGAAACCGCGGCGCTGCTCGAAGGCCTCGACGTGCTGCCGCTCGCGCAGATCGAGTATCGCGGCCGCAAGCTCGGCGAGTTCGATCTGGACGCCGCGCTCGCCCGCAAGCCGCAACTGATTCTCGTCGACGAGCTCGCGCATTCGAACGTGCAGGGCGCGCGCCACCTGAAGCGCTGGCAGGACGTCTACGAACTGCTCGACGCGGGCATCGACGTCTATACGACGGTCAACGTCCAGCACCTCGAAAGTCTGAACGACGTGGTCGGGCAGATCACCGGCATTCGCGTCTGGGAGACCGTGCCGGATCGCGTGTTCGATCGCGCCGACGAAGTCACGCTGGTCGACTTGCCGGCCGAGGAACTGCTCGACCGCATGCGCGACGGCAAAGTGTATTTGCCGCAGCAGGCCGAACGCGCGGTGCGCAACTTCTTTCGCAAAGGCAACCTGATCGCGTTGCGCGAGTTGGCGCTGCGCCGCACCGCGGATCGCGTCGATGCGCAGATGCGGGAGTATCGCGCCGACCGTTCGATCCAGCGCATCTGGCAGGCTCGCGAGCGCTTGCTGGTGTGCGTCGGCCCCGGCCCGGAAGCGCCGATGCTGGTGCGCGCGGCGGCGCGCCTTGCCGCCAGCCTGAAGGCCGACTGGATCGCGGTCTATGTCGAGACGCCCGCGCTGCAGCGTTTGCCGGATGCGCGCCGCGAACGCACGCTGAACGCGCTGAAGCTCGCCGCTGAACTCGGCGCCGAAACCGCGACGCTGGCGGGCGCCGACGCGGCCGCCGCATTGATCGGCTACGCGCAGGCTCGCAATGTGTCGAAGCTCGTGGCCGGCGCGTCGGCGCGCACGGGCCTGCAGCGCTGGTTGCGCAAGCCCCTCGGCGAGCGTATCGCCGAAACGGCAGCGGGCGATCTCGATCTCACGCTGATTCGCGCTTCTTCTGAGCGCGACGGCGGCGAGCATCGGCATCTGTTGAACACCACCGCGAACGCCTGGCGCGATGCGTTGAGCGCCGCGCGCGAACGCCGCTCGCCGCCGCGCGCCTACGCATTCGCGCTGGCGATCTGCGCGGCCATCACCCTGCTGTCGAGCCAGTTGATCGACCATATCGATCTGACCAACCTCGTCATGCTGTATCTGCTCGGCGTGATCTTCGCCGCGGTGAAGCTCGGGCGCGGGCCGGGTGTGGTGCTGTCGTTCATGAGCGTGGCCGCGTTCGATTTCTTCTTCGTGCCGCCGCGCATGTCGCTGTCGGTCTCGGACACGCAGTATCTGCTGACCTTCTTCGGCATGCTGCTGACCTCGCTGGTGATCAGCCATCTCACCTCGAGTCTGCGCCGCGAGGCGAGCGTGGCGCGGCGGCGCGAGCAACGCACCGGCGCGATGTACGCGATGGCCCGCGAGCTGGCCGCGGCGCTGACCACGGAGCAGATCGTCGGCATAGGCAGCCGTCATGTGAGCGAGGTGTTCGGCGCGCGCGTCGCGATTCTGTTGCCGGATAGCGCCGATCAGGTCAAACAGAAGATCGAGGACCCCGATGCGGCGGTCACGCTCGAAGGCGAGATGCTCGATAGCGACGTCGGCCAATGGGTCTACGATCAGCAGAAGCCGGCCGGTCACGGCACCGACACGCTGCCGGCCGCCGCCGCGCTCTATTTGCCGCTGAAGGCGCCCATGCGTACGCGCGGCGTGCTGGCGGTCGTGATGCGCAACGAGGGTGAACTCGACGTGCCCGAACAGCAGCGCATGCTCGACGCGTTCGCCGCGCAGATCGCGCTCGCGCTGGAACGGGTGCACTACGTGGACATCGCGCGCGACGCGCTTGTCAACATGGAGTCGGAGCGCCTGCGCAACTCGTTGTTGTCGGCGATCTCGCACGATCTGCGCACGCCGTTGACGACCATCGTCGGCTTCTCGTCGATGCTCGCGCAATCGCCTGATACGCAGCCCAGCGGCGAACTGGTCGAAGCGATTCACGAGGAGGCGCTGCGCATGACCGGCATCGTCACGAATCTGCTCGACATGGCTCGCCTGCAGGCGGGCAGTCTGCAACTGAACCAGCAATGGACGCTGCTCGAAGAAACCGTGGGCGCCGCGCTGCGCGCGTGCAAACGCGTGCTGGCGAATCATCCGGTGCAGGTGAAGTTGCCCGCCGACTTGCCGCTCTTGCACCTCGACGCCGTGCTGATGGAGCGCCTCTTTTCCAACCTGTTCGAGAACGCGGCCAAATACACGGCGCCGACCACGCCGTTGACGATCGGCGCGCAGCGTCTCGACGCGGACGGCAAGTCGTTCGTGCGCGTCACTGTCGACGATGACGGCCCGGGCCTGCCCGCCGGCATGGAAGCACGCGTGTTCGAGAAGTTCACGCGTGGCGAAAAAGAGTCGGCCAAGCCGGGCATCGGTCTCGGGCTTGCGATCTGCCGCGCGATCGTGGAAGCGCACGGCGGTACAATCGGCGCGCTCAATCGCGTGTCGGCGGACGGCCATGTGGAAGGCGCGCGCTTCTGGTTCACGCTGCCCGTGGAAACGCCGCCCGACGCACCGGACGCACTCGAAGACGAAGGCGCCGATGCTTTGACGCACGCCGACACCGACAGCGAACCAACTCCTAACACGCTTGCCAAGCCTACCCATGAGTGACCCGAGCATCACCGTCGTCCTGATCGAAGACGAAAAGCAGATTCGCCGTTTTGTGCGAACGGCGCTGGAAGGCGAGGGCATCGTCGTGCACGACGCCGAAACCGGCAAGCAGGGTCTCGTCGAAGCCGCCACGCGCAAGCCCGATCTGGTGATCGTCGATCTCGGCCTGCCCGACACCGACGGCCTCGACGTGATCCGCGAACTGCGCGGCTGGAGCGAATTGCCGGTGATCGTGCTGTCGGCGCGCACGCAGGAAAGCGAGAAAGTCGCCGCGCTCGATGCCGGCGCGGACGACTACCTCACCAAGCCGTTCGGCGTGTCCGAGTTGCTCGCGCGAATCCGCGCGCATATGCGGCGGCGCAATCAGGGTGGTGCGAACGAGTCGCCGCAAGTGCGCTTCGGCGCCGTGACCGTCGACCTGGCCTTGCGGCAGGTGAGCCGCGACGGAGCGGCCGTCCATCTGACGCCGATCGAATACCGGCTGCTCGCCACGCTGGTGCGCCACGCCGGCCGCGTGCTCACGCACCGCCAGTTGCTGCGCGACGTGTGGGGGCCGTCGCATGTCGAAAGTCATCACTATCTGCGCATCTATATGGCGCATCTGCGCGGCAAGCTCGAGCGCGATCCGGCGCAGCCGGAACATATCATCACGGAAACCGGGGTGGGATACCGGCTGGTGGGGGCGGCTTGAGGCGGTGATGTGACGCGGCGCTGTGATGCGGTGCGTTGACGCAGCCTGGCGGCGCACTGTGGTGAATCCGCCACGGCCAGCGCGATCTCTTGTCGCGAGTCGCTCCCGGCGGCTTACCGGCGATCCCGGTATAATTACATTTCGTAAGGACGACCTTGCGGTTTCACGAACGGGGACGGCCCCATTTCACCATGGAGCTGTTTCATGTCCTGGATTCTTCTGTTGATCGCCGGTTTGCTCGAAGTCGCCTGGGCGGCCGGTCTTAAAACCTCCGACGGTTTCACTCGTCTCTGGCCCTCCGTGTTCACGGTCGTGACGGCGCTCGGCAGCTTCATACTGCTCGCCATGGCCATGCGCCAGTTGCCGCTCGGCACGGCCTACGCGGTGTGGACCGGCATCGGCGCAGTCGGCGCGTTCATCTTCGGGATCGTGATGATGGGCGAGGCGTTGACCGTCGCCCGGGTTGCCAGCGCTTCGCTCATCGTGATCGGACTGATCGGGTTGAAGCTCTCTTCCGGGCATTGAGCCCCGTATTCGATCCCGTCGCCGGACGTATCCGTCGAGTCCGGCGGCGCCCGGCTCGCGCCCGCATCGAACTCCCCATTTATTCGCCGCTCTGCGTTCTGCGAATTAACGTGGCTATAATGAGATCGAATCCAACCTGACATTGTCCGCGGCCCATTTGGCGCGGCCGGCTTGGCGCGGGTCTGACGACTTCGGTGCGGCTCCCCCATGATTGGCCCGTCGAAGCCGCCCGGCACGCACAGCGCGCCCGGAGGCGGCCATGCTTGAATCACTTTCGCTCGCTGCGGGCCTCTCGTGGGGCAGCGGTCTGCGCCTCTATCTGACGGTCCTGCTGGCCGGCGTGTTCGCCCGTCTGGGCCTCGTTCATCTTCCCGATACGCTGTCCGCATTGTCCTCGCCTTGGGTGATCGGCGTGGCGGGCGTGCTGACCGTCACCGAATTTCTCGCCGACAAGATTCCCGCGTTCGATTCGCTGTGGGACGCGGTTCATACCTTTATCCGCATTCCGGCGGGCGCCGTGCTGGCCGCCGGTGCGCTCGGCCATGCCGATCCGGCGCTGTTGACCGTGGCCGCGCTCGCGGGCGGGACGCTGGCGGGCACGGCGCACCTCGCCAAAGCGGGGACGCGCGCGCTGATCAACCTGTCGCCGGAACCGGTGTCGAATGTCGTGACCTCGACGGCTGAAGACGGGCTCGTGTTCGGCGGCATGTTGCTCGCGCTGTTCGTGCCGCTCCTCTTTCTGGTGTTGATGGTGGGCTTCCTGATGCTGGCCGGCTGGGCGTTGCCGCGGCTCTGGCGTGGGGTCCAGGGCGGTTTTCGCGGCATGGCGACGCACATGGTGTCGCGCTTTGCCAGGAGCAGGCACGATTGAGCGATACGGTACGGGGTTCCGCGGCGCGCATGGCGACACCGCCGACGCGCCGGTTCGGCGGTAGGGATCTGTTGCGCCAGTCCGTTCGTATGACGTCGCGCGACTGGCGCGCGGGCGAATTGACGATGCTGCTGCTGGCGCTGGTGCTGGCCGTGGCGGCTTTGTCGAGTGTCGGCTTTCTGGCTGACCGTTTGCACCAGGGGCTCGAGCGCGACGCGCGGCGCATGATCGCCGCCGACTTCATCGTGCGGGCCGATCATCCGGTCGATCCGCAATTCGCCGGGCAAGCCAAAGCGCTCGGTTTGAACACCGCCAGCACGGCGATCTTTCCCAGCATGATCAACTCGACCGGCGCGCAGCCGGTCTCGCGGCTCGCCGCCATCAAGGCGGTGTCGCCCGGTTATCCGCTGCGCGGCGCGCTGCGCATTGCCTCGGCGTCGGGCGCGGCGGACTATCCGGCGCGCTCGATTCCGCCGCCGGGCGTTGTGTGGGTCGATCAGGCGTTGCTCGACGCGCTGAAGGTGCATGTCGGCGATACGGTGAAAGTCGGCAATCGCAATTTCACGATCGGCGCGGTCATCACGCGCGAACTCGACCGCGGTTTCTCGTTCGTCAATTTCTCGCCGCGCCTGATGCTGCGCGCCGACGACGTGCCGTCGACCGGCCTTATCGCTTACGGCAGCCGCGTGACGTACCGCTTGCTGGTCGCGGGGCCCGACGAAGCGGTGGCGCGTTTCGCGCAATTCGCGCACGACCGCGTGGACGGCGGCAAGATGCGCGGCGTCGCGCTCGAATCGTTGCAGGACGGGCAACCGCAAGTGCGCCAGACGCTCGACCGCGCGAGTCACTTCCTCACGCTCGTCTCGCTGCTCACCGCGTTGCTGGCGGCCGTGGCGATTGCGATGGCCGCGCATCGATACATGCGCCGGCATCTGGACGGCTGCGCGGTGCTGCGCTGCCTCGGCGTCAGTCAGGCGACACTGCGCGCGCTCTTCACGCTCGAATTCGTGGGGCTCGGGTTGATCGGCGGCGCGCTGGGTGTGGCGCTCGGTTATCTGGGGCACCTCGCGTTGCTCACGTGGCTCGGCAGTCTGATCGATGTCGCGCTGCCGTATCCGACCGCATGGCCGGCGCTCGAAGGCATCGCGGCCGGTCTCGTGCTGTTGCTGGGCTTCGCGTTACCGCCGCTGTTGCCGCTCACAAGAGTGCCGCCGGTGCGCGTGCTGCGCCGTGAATGGGGCGAGGCGGGCCGCACCGCATGGGCGGCGTACGCGCTCGGCATTGTGCTGTTCGCGGCGCTGCTGATCGTCGCGGCCGGCGAGTTAAAGCTCGGCGGGATCGTGGCGGGCGGCTTTGCGGGCGGGCTGCTGGTGTTCGCGTGCATCGCGCGGCTCGCGTTGTGGGGCGCGGCGCGCGTGGTGCGCAGCGAGCGGGTGAATGCGGGAATCGGCTGGCGTTATGCACTGGCATCGCTCGAACGGCGCAGCAGCGCGAGCGCATTGCAGATCACCGCGCTCGGCATCGGGCTGATGTGTCTGTTGCTGATTGCGATGACGCGTAACGACCTCGTGGCCGGCTGGCGCAAATCGACGCCGCCCGATGCGCCGAACGAGTTCATCATCGATATCCAGCCTGATCAGCGCGACGCCGTCACACACTATCTGAGTACGCACGGCGTGCCGGGCACGGTGCTTTCGCCGATGGTGCGCGGCCGGCTGACGGCGATCAACGGCAAGCCGGTCAATCCGGATGCGTTCAAGGGTGACGACGCCAAACGTCTCGTGGATCGCGAGTTCAATCTGTCGTACACCACCGAGTTGCCCGACGACAATCGACTCTCCGCCGGCACGTGGTATGGCGACACAACCACGCCGCAGATTTCGATCGAGCAAGGCCTCGCCAAGCTGATCAACGTGAAGCCCGGCGACATGCTGCGTTTCGACGTGACCGGCTTGCAGATCGACGCGCCCGTCACGAGTGTGCGCAAGCTCGACTGGGGTTCGTTCAAGGTCAACTTCTTCGTGCTGATGCCGCCCGCCGCATTGCAGGATTTTCCGGCGACATTCATCACGAGCTTCCATCTGCCGCAGGAGAAGCAGTCGACCATCGACGGCCTGATCTCCACTTATCCGAATCTCACGGCGATCGATACCGGTCCGATTCTCGCGCAGGTGCAGCGCGTGTTGCAGCAGGTGATCGGCGCGGTGCAGTTCCTGTTCGCGTTCACGCTTGCCGCGGGTGTACTCGTGCTGTACGCGGCGCTCGCCGGCACGCGTGATGAGCGCATGCGAGAATCCGCGCTGCTGCGCGCATTAGGTGCGTCGCATCGTCAGGTGCGCTCGGTACAGGTTGCCGAGTTTGTCGCGGTGGGCGCGCTGGCGGGTCTGATGGCGGCGGTGGGCGCGCAGGCTATCGGCTACGTGCTGGCAACGCGCGTGTTCGAGTTTTATCTGAGCTTCGATCCCTGGCTCTTGCCGGCGGGCATTGCTGCCGGCATCGCGTGCGCCGGCGTGGGCGGCTGGCTGAGCTTGCGGCATGTGCTGGCGCGGCCCGCGTTGCAATCGCTGCGGGATGCGTGAATTCCTTTTTTCTGGTTGGTGAGTGGGTATGAGTGATTTGAACGACGAAGTGTCCGCGGCGCAGCCCACGGCCTTCGAACTGGTGGGCGGCGAGGCGCGCGTGCGCGAACTGGTGGACCGCTTTTACGATCTGATGGATCTTGAAGCAGACTTCGCCGGAATCCGGGCGTTGCATCCGCAATCGCTCGACGGTTCGCGCGACAAGTTCTTCTGGTTTTTATGCGGATGGTTGGGCGGTCCGGATCATTACATCAGCCGCTTCGGCCATCCGCGTCTGCGTGCTCGGCATCTGCCGTTCGCGATCGCATCCGGCGAGCGCGATCAGTGGCTCAGATGCATGGCGTGGGCGATGGAAGATATCGGGCTCGCGGAACCGCTGAGAGAGCGCTTGCTCGGCTCGTTCTTCGAAACGGCCGACTGGATGCGCAATCGCAATGGCTGAGGAGGTTGGGCAGACTTCGCGCACGATTTCGGCGGACTATGCCGTTCTGCCTCAGCAGGCACGCGAAGTTCTCGACTGCTGGTTCGGTGCGCCGGGCACGCCCGAGTTCGGTAAGCAGCACAAACGCTGGTTTTCACGCGACGCGGCGTTCGACACGATGCTGCGCGAACGCTTCGGAACCCTGATCGATGCGGCACGCGAATCCACGCTCGACCACTGGGCCGACACACCGCTCGGCGCGTTGGCGCTCGTCATCGTGCTCGACCAGTTTTCCCGCAATTGTCATCGTGGCACATCGCGCGCGTTCGCGGCCGACCACAAGGCATTGCAAACCGCGCAGCAGATGATCGCAAGCGGCGCCGATCGCTTGTTGCCGAGCGCGCATCATCGCGCGTTCGCCTATTTGCCTTTCGAACACGACGAGACGCTCGCCGGTCAGCGCGAATCTTTGCGACTGTTCAAACTGCTGAAAGCTGAACCGGGCGGCGCGTCGTATTATCGGTCCGCGGTGCGGCACGCGGAAATCATCGAGCGGTTCGGGCGCTTTCCGCATCGCAATGCGCTGCTGGGGCGTCCTTCGACGGCTGAAGAAAGCGCGTTCCTGCGCGAACCGGGTTCATCGTTCTAGATTTGCGATCAGCGCGCTCGAAACGCCTAGCGGCCGCCGGCCACGTCGAGCAGTGCGCCCGTCACATACGAGGCGGCGTCGCTCAGCAACCAGACGATGGTCTCGGCCACTTCGTCGGCCGTGCCGGGGCGGCCCAACGGCGTGGTCGCGCCGAGTTGCGCGGCGCGCTCGGGCTTGCCGCCGCTCGCGTGGATCTCGGTGTCGATCAGGCCGGGACGCACCGCGTTCACACGCACGCCTTGCGGGCCGAGTTCCTTGGCGAGGCCGAGCGTCATGGTGTCGACGGCGCCTTTCGAGCCGGCATAGTCGACATATTCGTTCGGTGAGCCGAGCCGCGACGCCGCCGACGAAACGTTTACGATCACGCCGCCCGCGCCGCCACGCGTGGTGGACATGCGCCGCGCGGCTTCGCGTGCGCAGAGATACGCGCCGAGCACGTTGACGTCGAACATGCGCTTCAGGCGCGCGAGGTCCATGTCGGCGAGTTGGCTGGACGGCGCGACGATGCCCGCGTTGTTGATGAGCGCATCGAGCCGCCCGAACTTCTGTTCAAGCGTGTCGAACATGGCCAGCACGTCGGCCTCGTTCGCGACGTCGCCGGCGATCGTCAACGCGCGGCCGCCGGCGCGTTCCACTTCGGCGGCCGTCTCTTGCGCTGCCGCGAGATTCTGCGCGTAATTCACGCCGACGGACCAGCCGCGCGCACCCAGCAAACGCGCGGTTGCGCGGCCAATGCCGCGGCTGCCACCGGTGATCAGAACGGCTTTCGTCATCGCAACCTCATCGTTCGGGAAAAGTCAGACCGCGTCGCGCTTGATCGCCCATTTGTCGCTGGCGGGCGGCTGATAGCGTTGCAGCTTGCCGATCAACGCGGCGGGATCGGCGTCGATCTGCAGGATGTCGAAATAGGTCTGGCGCATGAAGCCTTCTTCGACGGTATGCTGCAGCAGATTGATCAACGGGTCATAGAAGCCGTCGATATTCAGCACGGCCACCGGTTTCTGGTGGTAGCCGAGTTGCGCCCACGTGTAGACCTCGAACAGTTCTTCGAGCGTACCCGCGCCGCCCGGCATCGCGACGAACGCGTCGGACAGGTCGGCCATCATCTTCTTGCGATGATGCATGTCGGGCACGACATGCAGTTCGGTCAGGCCGTTGTGACCGACTTCCTTGCTGACCAGCAGTTCGGGAATCACGCCGATCGCGCGGCCGCCTTCGGCCATCACGGTGTCGGCGATCACGCCCATCAGACCGACCTTGCCGCCGCCGTAGACGAGCGCCAGATCGGCTTGCACCAGCGCGCGGCCAAAGGCGCGCGCCGCTTCGGCATACAACGGTTTAGCCCCGTTGGAGGAGCCGCAATACACACACACCGACTTCATGCTCAAGCGTCCTTCGGTTCGTTGCGGGGCGCGGCGCCTTCCTTGGGCGGCAGGTAGTCGTAAAACTCGCGCTTGGGCAGTTTGCCCGACACGAGGTCGTCGAAAATCTGCCGCGAGCGGCCGCGCAGATAAGGCGCCATCAACGAGACGATCTGCACGCTCACCTGATGCAGCTCCGCGCGAATCGCCTCCTGCTCGTTGTATTTGCGCGGGTTCATCACGAACTGATACGAGAGCCAATACGTGCCGATCACGCCGACGTTGGTGGCGATCACGTGCAGTTCTTCAGGCGTGGCGACCATTTCGCCGTCGGCAACGAGCTGCTCGCAGAACTGGCTCGCAAAACGCACCTTGTGGCTGATGATCTGCTTGAAGTGCGTTTCGAGCGTGCGATTGCGCGCCAGCAGATCGTTCAGATCACGATACAGGAAGCGATAGCGCCAGGTGAAATCGACCATGTACTGCAGATACGACCACATTTCGTCGATGGTCGCGCGATGGTCGTCGGGAAAACGCAGACGCTTTTCGATCTCCTGCTCGAACTGGCTGAAGATGCTGTTGATGATGTCGTCTTTGTTGCGGAAGTGGTAGTACAGGTTGCCTGGACTGATTTCCATTTCCTCGGCGATCGTCGTCGTCGTGACGTTCGGCTCGCCGATTTCGTTGAACAGCTTCAACGAGAGTTCGAGAATCCGTTCGCGCGTGCGGCGGGGAGGTTTGGCTTCCATGTCGTCCGGCCCTGGTTACGCCGGGCTGGGGCACACGGCGGCGTGCCGCTCTTTGCGTGATCCGCCCGGACGCGGTTGGTGTATCGAACGATTATAAACCGAGCGTTCTTATACCAAGCGAATACTCAGGGTTTTCATTATTCGCGGCGATTTCGCGCACAGTTCGCTTACGGTTCGGCTGCACTGAAGCGGCCGCGGCGTGGCTTCACAGCCATGCCTTGACCCAGTGCGCGACGAGCGGCCCGACGATCAGCAGCCACGTCATCAGGCACATGCCGAGCGCGACCATCACGGCCGCGCTGCCGAGATCCTTCGCGCGTCGCGAGAGTTCGTGGCGTTCGAGCGAAATGCGGTCGATAGCCGCTTCGACGCTCGAATTCAGCAACTCGACGATCAGCACCAGCAGCACGGAGCCGAGCAGCAGCACGCGCGATACCGGATCGACCGGCACCAGCATGCCGCACGGAATCAGGATCGCGGCGAGCGTGAGTTCCTGGCGAAACGCGCTTTCCTCGCGGATCGCGACGCGAAATCCGGCGAGCGAATTTTTCATCGCGTGCCAGGCGCGCGTGACGCCGCGATTGCCCTTGTACGGATTGAAGGGCAGCGGCGCGAGCGGATCGTCGGGGCTGAGCGGTTCGTGCTGCGCGTCGTGCTGCGTTTCGTCTTGTGCGTCGCGTGGCGGGGCGTGTCGCATGTTGTTCGTCACGCGCGTGCCGTTCATGCCGTCCAAACCATGCGCGTGATCTGCATGATTCGGCGTGCCTGGTTCGCTCACGTCGTCGAACGGTTCGATGCTGGCGGTGCTGTCGGTATCGACGGCGCGCAGCGCGCCGTTCGACGCGCGGGCCACAGTAGTGGTTCTGGTTCGCATGGACAGCTCGGCGCGCCGCGTCATGCGGCGGCGCTTTCCTCGCGGTACGTTGCGCGCGGCAGTGGCTTCAGATGCGCGGCGAACTGCTCGGAGGCCGCCGCCCACGAGAAGCGTTCGGCCCACTCGCGCGCATGGTTGCGATCGATCTTCAGGGCTTCCAGGCAAGCTTCGCGCAGGTCCTCGTGCATCGCGCCGGCGCCGCCGTCGCCGAGCACGTCGATCGGACCGGTGACCGGATATGCCGCGACGGGCGTGCCGCAGGCGAGCGCTTCGAGCAGCACGAGCCCGAACGTGTCGGTACGGCTCGGGAACACGAACACGTCAGCGGCCGCATAGACCTTCGCCAGTTCGGCCTGCGTGAGCACGCCCAGATAATTCGCTTGCGGATAGCGCGACTTCAGTTCGGCGAGCGCTGGGCCTTCACCGGCCACCCACTTCGAGCCGGGCAGATCGAGCTTCAGAAACGCCTCGACGTTTTTCTCGACCGCCACGCGTCCCACGTACAGAAAGATCGGCCGGGCGGTATTGAGCACCTTCGAGTCCATCTGGTGAAAGATGTCCAGGTCGACGCCCCGCGTCCACAGCACGACGTTGGTGAAGCCGAATTTCTCCAGGTCGCTCTTGACGACCGGCGTGGGCGCCATCACGGACAGCGACGGCTTGTGAAACCAGTGCAGGAACTTGTAGGTCGCGGCGAGCGGAATGCCGAAGCGCGCCTGCACATACTCCGGAAAACGGGTGTGATAAGCGGTCGTGAACGGCAGCTTGTGCTGAATCGCATAGGCGCGCGCGGCCATGCCGAGCGGACCTTCCGTGGCGATATGCAAGGCGTCGGGCGCGAATGCGTCGATACGCTGGCGCAGCTTGCGGCGCGGCAGCAGCGACAGACGGATCTCCGGATAGGTCGGGCAAGGGATCGTCTTGAACTCGAGCGGCGTCAGCAGATCGACGCGGTGGCCGAGTGCGCTGAGTTCGCGCGTGGTGTTTTTCAGCGTGCGCACGACGCCATTGACCTGCGGTTCCCATGCGTCGGTGACGATCATGATCTTCATCGGTTTCGGCCCAATAGAGAAGTTAACAAGCAGGGACTACGCGGTCGCCCGGGCCTTTTGCACGCCCACTTCAGGGGAGCGCACCACGGTCCAGTAGATCACCTTGAGTTCGCCTTCATACGTCTCGACGAGTGCGGACAAACTTTCGACCCAGTCGCCGTCGTTGCAATACAGGACGCCGTCGATATCGCGTATCTCGGCTTTGTGGATGTGCCCGCAGACCACGCCGTCGCAGCCGCGGCGCCGCGCTTCGTCGGTCATCACGCGTTCGAACGACGAGATGAAATTCACCGCGTTCTTCACCTGATGCTTCAGGTACTGCGATAGCGACCAGTACGGAAAACCGAGCCGGCTGCGGATCCGGTTGAACCAGCGGTTCAGGATCAGGATCATGGTGTAGAGCGTGTCGCCGAGATAGGCGAGCCACTTGGCGTGCTGGATCACGCCGTCGAACAGATCGCCGTGCACGATCCACAGACGCTTGCCGGCTAGCGTGGTGTGAAACGCCTCGCCGCGCACGTGGATGTCGCCGAACGCGAGGTCGCAGAACTGGCGCGCGGCTTCGTCGTGATTGCCGGGCACGTAGATCACCTGGGTGCCTTTGCGCGCCTTGCGCAGCACCTTCTGCACGACGTCGTTGTGCGCCTGCGGCCAGTACCAGCCTTTCTTCAACTGCCAGCCGTCGATGATGTCGCCCACGAGGTACAGATACTCCGATTCGTTATGGCGCAGGAAATCGAGCAGATAGGGCGCCTGGCAGCCGCTCGAACCGAGATGGATGTCGGAGAGCCAGATGGTGCGGTAGCGGTGCGGCGCGGCGTGGTCGTCGTCGTGCTGGCCGGCGTTGGCATCGAGTGGCAATGGCGCCACGGGCAACGGCCGTCCGTGGCTATGGTTGGGTTCCGGGAGGAACGCGACGGGGTCGACGCTCGGGCCGGTCTGGCGGAACAGGGAAGTCGCGGACGTTTTGGGGTCCATGGCTCACGCGTCGAGTTGCGGTGCCCGTATTGGGCCGGGCGCGCGTGACTGTGCCGTGACAGTCATGAGAAGTTCTTATTACTGCGGGCGTGGGGAGAGGGGGCAGTGGGGTGTGAGATGCGAGGCGGAGGATGCAGTGAAATCGAATTGGTGTGAGGTGCGATGGTCTGTGAAGCGGGAGGTGCGGCGGATGGGGAGAGGCGGTGAAGCCGGAGAAGCCGCAAAGCGCGAGAGGCGGTGCAGCGGGAGACTCGGCAAAGGGCGAGAGGCGGTGCAGCGGGAGAAGCGGCAAAGCGCGAGCGGTGGAAATCAACGCATCAAAAGAACCGCCGGTGCAGATCTCACGATGTGGCGCCGGTCCAACAGGAGAGCGAAAGAATTGCCCGGCGAATTCTACCGCTCAACCGGAGACGCTAACGACCCGAGTGCCGGCGAGGCGATCGTGCAGAAACTGGCGTTGCGAATCGACGCGCCCGGTGGCGGCCCACAACACGAACCAGATTCCGGCGATCGCGAGCGTCTGCGGCAGCTTGAGTCCGAGCAGCGGATGCAGAGCGAGCGGCGGCAAAAACCACAGCCACGCAAGCACGTAGCGGGTTACGGCACGACCGGTGGAGAGCGGCGCACCGTCGGCGGCGACGACGCGCAGACGCCAGGTTTTCATCGGCAGGGTCTGGCCGCTGTGGGTCCAGAACCAGACAAAGTACGCGCCGACCACGAGCCCGATCCATGCGGCCAGCAGGTTGTGATGGGTCAGCCCGTTGCGTTGCTGGGTCAGGGTGCTGAACAGATATCCGGCGATGAACACCACGCCGAACAGAATCAGCGCTTCGTACAGCAGCGCTGCGAGACGCCGCCTTACGGTGGGCGCATTGCCGGTTGTATCAACGGGCAATGCGGCGGGAGAAAGCGGCTGGGACACTGCGGGGTCCGATCAGGAGCCGTTGAAGATCGACGGCGCTTCAGCCGGCGAAACCGGCAGCGGCGTAGCGGGCACGAAGCTGCCCGCGGCGGGAATCGGCGGCGTGGCGGCCGGGCTCGGCAACGACGCGGCCGCCGCGGCGCTCACGGCTGCGGCGCCGCTTGCGCCGTGCTCACGAGCATTCACGAGCCGATCGAGTCCCTTGATCTCGCTGCGGCCTGACGGCGGCGCACTGACGACGCTCGGCCGCCGTTTGCGCTCGCTGGCGGCGAGCCGTTCCTTCTGCTCTTCGGGCAGTTGCTGATAGGCCTTCCACGCGTTCTGCCGGGCTTCGCGCGGCAATTCCTTCGACACCTGATAGTTTTCTCGCGCGACACGCCGCTGATCGGGCGTCATGCGGGTCCATTCAGTCATGCGCTCGTGTAGGCGTTTTTGCGCATCGGGCGACATCTTCGGGTAACGCGACGCGATCTTGATCCATTTGCGCTTGCGTTCGTCGCTAAACGAATCCCATTGGGCTTCGAACGGCGCGAGCGCGATATGCTCGGCGGAAGTCAGGCGCGTCCACGCCATTGGGCTGTTGCTGCCGGGCAGGCTCGGCAATTCGACGGCGAGCGTGGGCGTGGGCGCGGGCGCCTTGGCGGTGGCGTTGCCGCCCGCGACGGGCGCGCTGGCGGTCGACGGACCCGGGTAAAAGCGCGGATATGTCGCGGCGAACGACACCAGGGCCGCGATCGTGCATCCGAAAACAACGGCCAGGCCGCGCTTGTAACTCACCCGAGAAATCTCCCGCTCAGTGGGCGCGTGAAAGGTACGCGTTGAAACCGTGGTCGAGATAGGCATTGAGCGGCAGGTCGTCGCTTAACATGGCGGCATCGATATCGGCGAGTTCGGCGGTGCGCTGCTGGTCTTCCCAGTAGGCGATCCCCACGAGGCTGACCACCAGCGCGACGAGCGGCCACGCAAGCGCGAAGCGGCGCAGCGGCGAACGGCGGCGCTGCGGCAGTTCGGCTGGCGGCATGCCGGCAGGCATACCCGCGCCGGCAAGGGCCGGCACGAACACGGGCGCGCTCACGGGTTCGGGCTTCTTGCGGGCGAGCGCGGCGTGGCGCGCCGCGGCGAGTCGATCGACAGTGGCGGACGGAATGCTGGCGGCGTTTTCGTCGAGCGCGCGGCGCACCTGGCGGGCGAACTCGAGTTCTTTGGTTTCTAGGGAGCTCATAGCGTGATTCCTTTGGCCTTGAGCGCTTGCGCCAGCGTGTGGGTGGCCCGCGAGCAGTGCGTTTTCACACTGCCTTCGGAGCAGCCCATTGCGGCGGCAGTCTCGGCGACATCCATATCCTCCCAATAACGCATGAGAAACGCCTCCCGTTGACGTGCCGGTAACTTTTGGATCTCGTCGTCGATTAACTGCAGAACCTGTTCGCGTTCGAGTTTCTGTTCGTTGCTCTCGGAGCCCGCCGAGCCTTGCTGCGCCTCGAAGGTTTCGAGGGGGTCGAATTCGTCGTCGTCGGCGTTGCCGAGCGACGAAAAAAGACTAACCCAAGTATTGCGCACTTTGGCACGACGGAAATAGTCGTGCATCGCATTCTGGAGAATACGCTGAAACAGGAGCGGAAGTTCGGCCGCCGGACGGTCGCCGTATTTTTCGGCGAGCTTGATCATCGCGTCCTGCACGATGTCGAGCGAGGCGTCGTCGTCCCGCACGGCGTAGACCGTCTGCTTGAATGCGCGCCTTTCGACGCCCGCCAGAAAATCGGCGAGTTCCTTGTCTGATGCCATCCGTTGGGGGTCGGCGCAGCGAGCGTGCGCGTAATCGGTCGAAAAATGTCGTAAAACTCGCGGATGCTAACAAACTTTTGCGTCGCTGGGGCGAAACGTGATTCAGCTTGCATCTCCATAACAGCCTTTCGGTCAATATCGAGAGTTCGGTGCGGCGTGCTCAGGCAATATTTGCTTGACCGCGCGGGCGTCTACAGATATCGTCGCTGGTTCGCAACATAAGTGACTTGTCTCATTGAGGTGTGGCCCAAGAAGCTCACCTGTCAACTGGACGCGCCGCTTGAACCCGAGCCACAAGCCCGGCAGAGAGCACCCGATCAATTTTTTGCCGAAAATTCGAAAGGTGAATAAATGAATATGCCCAGCGCGGAATTCTCCACGTCGGATACGACCCCCCATCCCGAAGCTGACTCTATCGGCGCCACCGTGCTCATGAAGGCACTGGCCGACGAAGACGTCGAGTTTGTCTGGGGCTATCCCGGCGGCTCGGTACTCTACATTTACGACGAGCTTTACAAGCAGGACAAATTCCAGCACGTCCTCGTGCGCCACGAGCAGGCCGCGGTCCACGCCGCCGACGCCTACGCGCGTTCCACCGGCAAGGTCGGTGTGTGCCTCGTGACCTCCGGCCCCGGCGTCACCAATGCGGTGACCGGCATCGCCACCGCGTACATGGATTCGATCCCGATGGTGGTGATCAGCGGCCAGGTGCCGACTGCCGCGATCGGCCAGGATGCGTTCCAGGAGTGCGACACGGTCGGTATCACGCGTCCCTGCGTGAAGCACAACTTCCTCGTGAAGGACGTGCGCGACCTCGCCGCCACCGTCAAGAAGGCCTTCTACATTGCTCGTACCGGCCGTCCCGGCCCGGTGCTGATCGACATTCCGAAAGACGTGTCGAAGGCGCCGTGCCAGTACGAACCGCTCAAAACGGTTTCGCTGCGCTCGTATAACCCGGTCACGAAGGGCCACTCCGGCCAGATCCGCAAAGCGGTCTCGCTGTTGTTGTCGGCCAAGCGTCCGTACATCTATACCGGCGGTGGCATCATTCTCGCGGACGCATCGCGTGAGCTGAACCAGTTCGCCGACCTGCTCGGCTACCCCGTTACCAACACGTTGATGGGTTTGGGCGGCTACCGCGCGAGCGACAAGAAATTCCTCGGCATGCTCGGCATGCACGGCACGTACGAAGCCAACATGGCGATGCAGCACTGCGACGTGCTGATCGCGATCGGCGCGCGTTTCGACGACCGTGTGATCGGCGACCCGGCGCACTTCGCATCGCGTCCGCGCAAGATCATCCATATCGACATCGATCCTTCTTCCATCTCCAAGCGCGTCAAGGTCGACATTCCGATCGTCGGCGACGTGAAGGAAGTGCTGAAGGAGCTGATCGAGCAGCTGCAAACGGCCGAGCATGGCCCGGACACCGCGGCGCTCGCCGACTGGTGGAAGGACATCGAAGCCTGGCGCGCGAAAGACTGCCTCAAGTTCGACCGCAAGAGCGACATCATCAAGCCGCAGTACGTGGTGGAAAAGGCGTGGGAACTGACCGACGGCAATGCCTTCGTGTGTTCCGACGTCGGCCAGCACCAGATGTGGGCGGCGCAGTTCTATCGCTTCAACAAGCCGCGCCGCTGGATCAACTCCGGTGGCCTCGGCACGATGGGCTTCGGCCTGCCGGCGGCGATGGGCGTGAAGATGGCGCACCCGGACGACGACGTGCTCTGTATCACGGGCGAAGGCTCGATCCAGATGTGCATTCAGGAGCTCTCCACCTGCAAGCAGTATGAGACTCCGGTGAAGATCATTTCGCTGAACAACCGCTATCTGGGCATGGTGCGCCAGTGGCAGCAGATCGAATACAGCAAGCGCTATTCGCATTCGTACATGGATGCGCTGCCGGATTTCGTGAAGCTCGCCGAAGCGTACGGCCACGTCGGCATGCGTATCGAACGCACGGCAGATGTGGAACCGGCGCTCAAGGAAGCGCTGCGCCTGAAAGATCGCACGGTGTTTCTCGATTTCCAGACCGATCCGACCGAAAACGTCTGGCCGATGGTTCAGGCCGGCAAGGGCATCACCGAGATGCTCATGGGTTCGGAAGATCTATAACGATGGCGCGTTGAGTTAAACGCCGCGTTGGCTTCGTCCTGCGCGCCTTCATGAAAGGCGAGCTGCGGACGAAGCGGCGCGAACCGTTCGCAGACATCGACAAAACATCTGGAAGAAGCGAAACATGAGACACATCATTTCCGTCCTGCTGGAAAACGAACCGGGCGCGTTATCACGCGTGGTTGGTCTCTTCTCGGCACGCGGCTACAACATTGAAACCTTGACGGTGGCTCCGACCGAAGACCGTTCGCTGTCGCGCATGACCATCGTCTCCATTGGCTCGGACGACGTGATCGAACAGATCACGAAGCATCTGAACCGCCTGATCGAGGTGGTGAAAGTGGTCGACCTTACCGAGGGCGCCCACATCGAGCGCGAGCTGATGTTGATCAAGGTGAGGGCGGTCGGCAAGGAACGTGAGGAGATGAAGCGGATGTCGGATATTTTCCGCGGCCGCATCATCGACGTCACTGAAAAGACCTACACGATCGAACTGACGGGCGCGAGCGAGAAGCTCGATGCCTTCATCGAAGGGCTCGACGCTACGGCGATTCTCGAGACGGTCCGTACGGGCAGCTCGGGTATCGGTCGCGGCGAGCGCATTCTGAAGGTGTGACGCGCGAGCGTTCAACCGTCTCGATCCAGGCCGGGCAGTGACTTTAAGAACCCGGCCAGCAACAACTATATGCAGTATTTGAATCTCACTGAATCATCGAATTTAGCCAAGGAACCGACATGAAAGTTTTCTACGACAAGGACGCCGACCTCTCCCTCATCAAGGGCAAGCAAGTCACCATCATCGGCTATGGCTCGCAAGGCCATGCGCACGCGCTGAACCTGAAGGAAAGCGGCGTGAACATCACGGTCGGTCTGCGCAAGGGCGGCGCATCGTGGAGCAAGGCTGAGAACGCCGGCCTGCAAGTCAAGGAAGTGGCGGAAGCCGTCAAGGGCGCAGACGTGGTCATGATGCTGCTGCCGGACGAGCAGATCGCCGAAGTCTATGCGAAGGAAGTGCACGCCAACGCCAAGCAAGGCGCGGCGCTCGCGTTCGCACACGGCTTCAACGTTCACTACGGCCAGGTGATTCCGCGTGCCGACCTGGACGTGATCATGATCGCGCCGAAGGCGCCGGGCCACACGGTTCGCGGCACCTACTCGCAAGGTGGCGGCGTGCCGCACCTGATCGCTGTCGCGCAGGACAAGTCGGGCGCAGCACGTGACATCGCGCTGTCATACGCTGCGGCGAACGGCGGCGGCCGTGCTGGCATCATCGAAACGAACTTCCGCGAAGAAACGGAAACCGACCTGTTCGGCGAACAAGCCGTGCTGTGCGGCGGTACGGTCGACCTGATCAAGGCCGGCTTCGAAACGCTGGTGGAAGCAGGCTACGCGCCGGAAATGGCGTACTTCGAATGCCTGCACGAACTGAAGCTGATCGTCGACCTGATCTACGAAGGCGGCATCGCGAACATGAACTACTCGATCTCGAACAACGCCGAATACGGCGAGTACGTGACGGGTCCGCGTATCGTGACGGCTGAAACGAAGAAGGCGATGAAGGCTGTGCTGACCGACATTCAAACGGGCGAGTACGCAAAGAGCTTCATCCTCGAAAACAAGGCCGGCGCACCGACGCTGCAATCGCGCCGCCGTCTGACGGCCGAGCACCAGATCGAACAGGTCGGTTCGAAGCTGCGCGCAATGATGCCGTGGATCGCGAAGAACAAGCTGGTCGACCAGTCGAAGAACTAAGCTGATTCAAGCTGATGTCCGGTGCGGCGCTATGCCGTAACAACCGGACAGATCAAAAAGCCGTCCAAGGGTGCTGAACCCTGGGCGGCTTTTGCTATCCTACGGTTTTACAAAAACACAGAAGCCATTCATGAATTACCCACATCCGATCATCGCGCGAGAAGGCTGGCCGTTCATCGCCATCGCGGCCGTCGTTGCACTCCTGATTCACTTCTTCGCGGGATTCGGCGTTTCATGGCTGTTCTGGCTGCTGTTGATTTTCGTCGTGCAGTTCTTCCGCGACCCGGCACGCCCGATCCCCACGCAGGCGAATGCCGTGCTGTGCCCGGCCGACGGCCGTATCGTCGCAGTCGAAACCGCGCACGATCCGTATGCCAATCGTGAAGCGCTGAAGATCAGCGTGTTCATGAACGTCTTCAACGTCCACTCGCAACGCTCGCCGGTGGACGGCGCGATCTCCAAGGTCGAATATTTTCCGGGTGCGTATCTGAATGCCGCGGTGGACAAGGCTTCCACCGAAAACGAACGCAATGCGATCGTGATCGAAACGGCCGGCGGCCAGACCGTGACGTCGGTGCAGATCGCCGGTTTGATCGCGCGGCGCATTCTTTGCTACGTACGGGCAGGTGAGCCGCTCACCCGTGGTCAGCGTTACGGATTTATCCGCTTCGGTTCGCGCGTCGACGTGTATCTGCCGGTGGGCAGCCGTCCGCGTGTGTCGATTGGCGAGAAGGTTTCCGCGTCGTCCACGATCCTCGCTGAACTATAAAGCGGCACCAAGGAGGTTTTCCGAATGGCCGCATTCAAACCGCGTCGACCCCGTAACAGCGGACCGCTTCCGCGTCCGTTCCGCCGTAACAAGCCGATGGTGACGGAGTCGGCGGTCGACAGCCGGCGCGCGCAGCGCCAGCAGTTCCTGAGAAAGCGCGGCATTTATCTGCTGCCGAACGCCTTTACCACGGCGGCGCTGTTCTGCGGCTTCTTTGCCGTGGTGCAGGCGATGAATGTGCGCTTCGAGGTCGCGGCCATCGCGATCTTCGTGGCCATGGTGCTCGACGGCATGGATGGCCGCGTCGCCCGCATGACGCATACGCAAAGCGCGTTCGGCGAGCAGTTCGACAGCCTCTCCGACATGGTGTCGTTCGGCGTGGCGCCGGCGCTCGTCATGTACGAGTGGATTCTGAAGGACCTCGGCCGCTGGGGCTGGCTTGCGGCGTTCGTCTACTGTTCGGGTGCGGCATTGCGTCTCGCGCGCTTCAACACGAACATCGGCGTGGTCGACAAGCGTTTCTTCCAGGGCATGCCGAGCCCGGCCGCGGCGGCGCTGATAGCCGGTTTCGTGTGGCTCGCCACGGACAACCGCGTGCCGCTCAAGCTGGTCTGGCTGCCTTGGGTCGCCTTCGTGCTGACCATCTACGCAGGCGTGACGATGGTGTCGAACGCGCCGTTCTATAGCGGCAAGGCGCTCGACGTGCGGCATCGCGTGCCATTCGGCGTGATTCTGCTGGTGGTGGTCGCGTTCGTGCTGGTGTCCTCCGACCCGCCGCTGATGCTGTTCGGCCTGTTCGTGCTTTACGGCCTGTCCGGCTACGTGTTCTGGGGTTATCAGGCGTTACGCGGCAGGGCCAACCCGGCTCGGTCGGTGGCGCGCGACAGGTAATCGGTCGCTAGCGCAACGGGTTGAAACACACGATCAAACGGCGGCCTTCGGGCTGCCGTTTTTCGTTTGACGAGCCCGTCTGGCGGCGCCGGCAAGCGGGTCCGGCGCCAATTGCGTGGCGGCGGGAATGCCGCTATAGTCGTTGGATGACTGCGTTCACGTTCCTCGTGGAGTCGCACTACGTGCCTTGACGGGCCATTGAACATGCCAGTGCCGGGGCGTCTGCCGCGCTGTTAGCAGAGAGCAGGGCCTTTTTGCCGCGCTGACCGTTTTTGCCCTCCGTCTGCCTCGTCTGTGATCGAGTATTGCCAGCGCTAGCGCAGACAACCGAATTCCACTATCCCATCCCCACCATTGAACGACTCCGCAGGAGACTCGACATGTCCGACAAACTGATCATATTCGACACCACGTTGCGAGATGGCGAACAATCGCCCGGCGCGTCGATGACGAAAGAAGAAAAAATCCGTATCGCGAAGCAGTTGGAACGGATGAAGGTGGACGTGATCGAAGCAGGCTTCGCGGCAAGCTCGAATGGCGATTTCGACGCGATCCAAACCATCGCGGGCCTGATCAAGGACAGCACGATCTGTTCGCTTGCCCGCGCGAACGACAAAGACATTCAGCGCGCGGCCGACGCGCTCAAACCCGCCGATCACTTCCGCATCCACACGTTCATTGCAACCTCGCCGTTGCACATGGAAAAGAAGCTGCGCATGACGCCGGACCAGGTGTTCGAGCAGGCAAAGCTGGCGGTGCGCTTCGCCCGCAAATTCACCGACGACGTCGAGTTCTCCCCCGAAGACGGCAGCCGCTCGGACATGGACTTTCTGTGCCGCGTGCTGGAAGCGGTGATTGCCGAAGGCGCGACGACCATCAACATCGCGGATACGGTTGGTTACGGTGTGCCGGAGTTGTACGGTCAGCTTGTGAAAACGCTGCGCGAGCGCATTCCGAACTCGCATAAAGCTGTGTTCTCGGTGCATTGCCATAACGACCTCGGCATGGCGGTGGCGAATTCGTTGGCCGGCGTGCAGATCGGCGGTGCGCGTCAGGTCGAGTGCACGATCAACGGCCTTGGCGAGCGCGCGGGCAACACGTCGCTCGAAGAAATCGTGATGGCCGTGAAGACTCGCAAAGATTATTTCGGCCTCGATATCGGTCTCGATACCACGCAGATCGTGCCGGCTTCGAAGCTGGTGTCGCAAATCACCGGTTTCGTCGTGCAGCCGAACAAGGCGGTGGTCGGCGCGAATGCGTTCGCGCACGCGTCAGGCATCCACCAGGACGGCGTGCTGAAGGCGCGCGACACCTACGAAATCATGCGCGCCGAAGACGTGGGCTGGAGCGCGAACAAGATCGTGCTCGGCAAGCTGTCGGGTCGTAACGCATTCAAGCAGCGTCTGCAGGAATTGGGCATTGCGCTGGATAGCGAAGCGGAACTGAACACGGCGTTTGCGCGCTTCAAGGAACTGGCCGACCGCAAGTCGGAAATCTTCGACGAAGACATTATCTCGATCGTCACGGAAGAATCCGCCGAGGCGCAGGAGAAGGAGCACTACAAGTTCCTGTCGCTGTCGCAACATTCGGAAACCGGCGAGCAGCCGCACGCGAAGATCGTGTTTTCGGTGGAAGGCAAGGAAGTGACCGGCGAAGCGCGCGGCAACGGCCCGGTCGACGCCACGTTGAACGCGATTGAAACGGAAGTGGGCAGCGGCTCGGAACTGCTGCTGTACTCGGTGAATGCGATCACCACCGGCACGCAGGCGCAAGGCGAAGTGACCGTGCGTTTGTCGAAGAGCGGGCGCATCGTCAACGGCGTGGGCACCGATCCGGATATCGTCGCGGCTTCCGCGAAAGCGTATATCTCGGCGCTCAACAAGCTGTACTCGAACGTGGACAAGTTGAATCCGCAGCGTTCGGAGTGAGTGAACTGATGGCAGCGCGCTGACGGCGCGACGCCGGTTCGTCGTTTGAATCGCAGAAGCCCCGTGCCTTGAATGGCATGGGGCTTTTGCATTGTGGCGTTACTCCGTTGCCGTACGCCGCATCGACCAGCCGCGTGACGCGCGCGCCTGTGCCTGCACCTGATGCCGCACTTCGACGGCGATGCCGCGTTCCGGTGCATCGGCTACGAACGTGTCGAGCAGTTCGCGCACGTCGTGGTCGACGAAATCGGCGCGCGTCGCATCGACGATCACCGTGGCGCCGTCGGGAATCTGCTGCAGGTAGTGCTTGAGCGGCACTTTGCCGAGAAACGACACGTCCTTGCGAAACGACAGCAGATAGTGATCGCCGTGTTGTGCAAGCACGATCGGGCTGCGCAGATTCGCATACAGCGCGAGCAGCACGCTGCACAGAATGCCGAGCACGATGCCGATCAGCAGATCGGTTGCGAGCACACCGACCAGCGTCACGATAAACGGGGCGAACGGCGCGAAGCCCTGTTTCGCGACGGCGACGAACAGCGACGGCTTGGCGAGCTTCACCCCGGTGAAGATCAGGATCGCCGCGAGGCAGGCGAGCGGAATCAGGTTGATCACGCTAGTGAGCGCAAACACGCTGACGAGCAGCAGCACGCCGTGAATGATCGCCGAGAGCCGGCTTTGCGCGCCCGCATGCACGTTGGCCGAACTGCGCACGATCACCGACGTGATCGGCAATCCGCCGATCGCACCCGCAATCAGGTTGCCGACGCCTTGCGCCTTCAGCTCGCGATCCGGCGGCGCGGGGCGCCGCTCGGGATCGATCTGCTCGACCGCTTCGAGGCTCAGCAACGTTTCCAGGCTCGCGACGATCGCCAGCGTGATGGCCACGCGCCAGACGTCGGGATTGACGAGTTGTGCGAAGTGCGGCCCAAAGTCGGCCCACTCGAGCGCAAGTCGCAGCGCGGCGAACGACTCCAGCGGCGGCAGCGCGACCCGATGTTCCGCGGGCGGCGCGAGCGACGGCGTCAGCACGCTGAGCAGCAATGTCGCGCCGATTCCGAGCAGGACGACCGCGAGCGGTGCCGGTACCCGGCGCACCAGGGCGAAGCGGCGCAGGGCGCGCGTTTCCCAGCCGATCAGAATTGCCAGAGAGAGCAAGGTGATTACGCAGGCCGCGAGAGAAATCGAACCGAACGGCGTGACGATCGCGCCGGCGGCTTGCGCAACGGGTTGCGCGCCGGACGAGGCGTTCACGCCGGACAGCCCGAGTGCGAGCGGGAACTGCTTGACGATCAACAGCACGCCGATGGCGGCGAGCATGCCCTTGATCACCGGCGATGGCACGTAGGCGGCAAAGCGGCCGGCTTTAAGCATGCCGAAGCCGAACTGGATCGCCCCGGACAGCAGCACGGCCAGCAGGAAGGCGGAGAAGCTGCCGAGTTGCGCGATGCCGTCGACGACGATCACGACGAGGCCCGCGGCCGGACCGCTCACGCTCAGACGCGAGCCGCTCAGCACGGCCACCACCAGCCCGCCGACAATGCCGGAAACGAGCCCGGCAAAAGGCTCGACGCCCGATGCATTGGCAATGCCGAGACAGAGCGGCAGCGCCACCAGAAAAACGACCGTGCCCGCAAGCAGGTCGCGCTGAAACGTGGAGAAAAAAGCTCGAAGGTTCATGGTGTCGGTGCGGTGAGGTGTAGGGCCTGGTATGCGGCAAAAGCCGAACCGGATCGGATCCGCATGAGGTGTCGCGCTAAGCGGCGGCGCTGTGGGCGGCGGTGGTGCAGGTCATCGCGTCGTCGGCTTCGTAGCCGGACGTGAGGACCTTGATGCGCCCATCTTCGAGCGCGAAGATCCAGCCGTGCACGAGGGGCGCCGGATCGGCGTCCTGCACGATAGGGTGCGCGCGTAAGCCGCGTACCTGTTCGAGCACGTTCAGTTCGGCGAGGCGATCGACGCGCTGCCGCTCGTCTGCGTGGCCATCCAGTTCTTCGTGGTGTGCTTTGGCGAGTGCGCAAAGCGGCGCGATCCGGCGATTCACATGCGGCAGGCTCGGCTCGGGCGGCAGCAGCGCGGCGCGCACGCCACCGCATCCATAGTGGCCGCAGACGATCACATGGCCGACCTTCAACACCTTCACCGCGTATTCGAGCACGCTCGCCGAGTTGTCGTCGCCGGCTTGAAAGAGGTTGGCGATATTGCGGTGGACGAACAGGTCTCCCGGCTCGCAATGTGTGATGGTCTCGGCGGGCACGCGGCTGTCCGAGCAGCCGATCCACAACACGTGCGGATTCTGGCCGCGCACCAGGTGGCGGAAAAATGCGGGGTTGCGCACGGCGGTTTCGTGCGCCCACGCTACGTTGGCGACCAACAGGCGTTTGGGACGGTTCATCGATAACGGCTCCGTAAGTGGTGCGCATTCATTCGGCGCCGAATTCACGGCTACGCTCGTGCGGCCTCATGGGAGACCAGCGCTGAATCAATGCTTACGAAAGCCTTTCTATCAAAAAATAAATCCGCTGTGCGCGAAATAAAATTCGCCGCCATGCGTAATAAATAAAAAAAAGCCGCCTGAAGAGGCGGCTTTGGTAGATGCGCGGCGCATTGCGCGTCATTTGCGCATCGCTCAGAACAGGCTGCGGCGATCCGGATCGTGCAACGGATCAGGCGTTTTCTGCGTGAGCCGGACGATGCCCTGGTCGTCGAAATAAAAGCTGTACATCATGTACCAGACGTTGTCTTCCAGATAGCGATAGGTCCAGACTTCACGCTTCATCAACGGGAAGTAGGCCGTTTCGACCGGGCGGCCGAAATTCACCAGCACGTCGCTCTTGGTCCACTTGCCGATTTCCGCGCGGTAGAACTCGTTGGGTTGCAGCACCTGGCGCACGTTGACGATCTTGCCGGCCGCGTCGATGTCGGCCGCGGTGGTGGTTTCGCCCATCGGCTGGGTCGGCCACATCAGCCGCTTCCCGCCGTTGGGCAGGTCGTAGCTTTCGCGCGGCGGGCCGAGACGCGCGACGATGGTGGATTCATCCGCGCCCTGGGTGTATTGCTGCCAGGGCTGCACGCAGCCGGCAAGCGTCAAGGCGCTCAGGCAGACGAGCGCCGCGCGGCGCAGGCGCTTAGCGGCCGGCGCTCCGATCGAGGCCGCCGTGACGTGGTGGCGGTTGAACATGTATTCCTCCGATGGCGTGTGAGTAGCGGTTTTTATCATCGAGACGCATTATTTTGACACGCGCTGCGGCAAAAGATTTGCGCTTCGTGAAGGCTGGCCGGGTAGTGGGGTAACGCTTGGCCCGGCTTGCTTATTCCGTCCCGAACCCCCTATGATCCGCGCTTTCACCAATCTGGCGGGGCGATGACGATGGCAAAGTGGCAACGAACGGCCGTGGCGCTGACAGCGCTTTTGATGACAGCGGCGCACGCGGCGGGCGAGCCGGCGACAAACCCCACGGCCGGCGCCGCAGCCAGCCCCGCAGTGAGTCCGGCAGCGAAGCCGACGGCTAACGCCGCAGCAATACCGGCAGCTAACGCCGCAGCGAAGCCCGCGAGCAAACCCACCGGCACGCCGATCCAGCTGGCGTTGATCGAAGGCATGTCCGGCCCGTTCGCCAACGCGGGCGCGGCGGTGGAGCGCAATCTGCGCTTCGGCGTCGAGCAGGTGAATGCGCACGGCGGCGTGAAGCTCGCCGACGGCGCGCATCCGTTCGAACTGGTCGTGCTGGACAGCAAGGGCGGCACCGAAGAGGCGCTCACGCAACTGCGCGCGGCCGCCGACCGCCATATCGGCTACATCCTGCAAGGCAACAGCTCGGCGGTCGCCGCCGCGCTGATCGGCGCGATCGACAGGCAGAACAGCCGCGAACCGGGCAACCGCGAACTGTTCCTCAACTATTCCGCCGACGACCCCGCCCTGACCAACGCCAACTGCAGCTTCTGGCATTTTCGCTTCGACGCTCACGCGGGCATGCGCATGGATGCGCTGGCCGACGTGATCCAGCGCGACAAGGCGGTGAAGAAGGTCTATCTGCTGAACCAGGATTACAGTTTCGGACACGACGTCAGCAGCCTCGCGCGCTCGACGCTGGCGACGAAGCGGCCGGACATTTCGGTCGTCGGCGACGAATTTCATCCGATCGGACGCGTGAAGGACTTCGCGCCGTACGTGGCGAAGATCCGCGCGAGCGGGGCGGACGCCGTGGTCACGGGCAACTGGGGCAACGACCTGACGCTGCTCGTCAAGGCCGCGCGCGAACAGGGGCTGGACACGAAGTTCTACACGTTCTATGGCAACAGCCTCGGCGCGCCGGCCGCGTTGGGCGACGCCGGCGTCGGCCACGTGATCGCGGTGGCGGACTGGCATCCGAACGCCGGCGGCGCGGCGTCCGATGCCTGGTACGCCGCCTTCCGGGCCCGTTTCCCGGCCGCGCAGGACGATTACCCGGTGCTGCGCATGTCGCTGATGATCGAAACCCTCGCTGCGGCGATGAGCCGCGTCGGCAGCGCCGATCCGACCGCCGTGGCGAAAACGCTGGAAGGCATCAGGTTCGACAACGGCTTTCACGCTTCCTGGATGCGCGCCGACGACCACCAATTGGTCCAGCCCCTTTACGTGATGGAAATGGACAAAGCCGGCACGCCGGGCGTGCATTTCGACAACGAGGGCTCCGGCTATGGCTTTCGCACGGTGCTCGAGCTGCCGGGCGAGCGCACGGTCTTGCCGACCGTTTGCAAGATGAAGCGGCCATGACGCGGGAAAGGCGTGCCATCGCCCGTCACAGCGGTGTTCGCGGCCGGATTGGGCTGTGCTACAATACGCGTCCCGTTGTGAGGCAGGCCTGTATCCAAGGCATGTCAGCAATATTGAAAGCACACGGGTAACCCACGGCACGGCCTTTCTTCCGTGACCGCCTGTCTAGTTCTTAAGGAAATCGACATGTCCGCAGTTGAAACAAGCAAGAAGTCCGAAGTCGTCGCGCAATTCGCACGCGCAGCTAACGACACCGGCTCCCCCGAAGTTCAGGTCGCGCTGCTCACGACCCGCATCAACGAACTGACCGTTCACTTCAAGGCTCACACGAAAGATCACCACAGCCGCCGCGGTCTGCTGCGCATGGTGAGCCGCCGTCGTAAGCTGCTCGACTACCTGAAGGGTAAGGACGCGGATCGTTACCGCGCACTGATCGAGAAGCTGGGTCTGCGTAAGTAATCGGCCAGTCGTTCAGCAAGATGCCTGTGTCAGTTCCACTGATACAGGCATTTTGTTTTTGCACGGTGCGCTTCATGTGATGCGCGCCGGCTGTTCTCCGCAGTGGCGTGCAGGTTCATGCGGCGGAAGCAGCGAAGCGGTAATCAGGCAGTAGAGCAAGCAGTAAAACAGTTTCATGGCCGGGCTTCAGGGCGGAGCTTTGTGTCATTCCAGCGGTTCGCGCGCGTCCTCGGCGTCAAGCGTGGCTCTCTGGAATGGCATAACACTACTCTTCCCATGCGGCGCCGGTCCTGGCGTTGCCGCGCCGCTTCTGGTCCGCGCGGCATTACGAAGAGGAAAAGCAATGACTATGTTCAATAAGATCGTCAAAGAATTTCAGTGGGGACAACATAAGGTTCGCCTCGAAACCGGCGAGATCGCTCGTCAGGCGAGCGGTGCCGTGATCGTCGACGTCGAAGATACCGTGGTGCTGGCCACCGTGGTCGGCGCCAAGACGGCCAAGCCGGGCCAGGACTTTTTCCCGCTGACCGTCGACTACCTCGAAAAGACCTACGCCGCCGGCAAGATCCCGGGTGGCTTCTTCCGTCGCGAAGGCCGTCCGTCGGAAGGCGAAACGCTGATCTCGCGCCTGATCGACCGTCCGCTGCGTCCGCTGTTCCCGGAAGGCTTCTACAACGAAGTGCAGGTCGTGATCCACGTCCTGTCGCTGAACCCCGAAATCCCCGCTGACATTCCCGCGCTGATCGGCGCGTCGGCAGCGCTCGCCGTGTCCGGTCTGCCGTTCAATGGCCCGGTCGGCGCAGCACGCGTGGCCTATATCAACAACGAATACGTGTTGAACCCGACGCGTCCGCAAATGAAGGAATCGGCACTCGACCTGATCGTCGCCGGTACGGAGCGCGCGGTGCTGATGGTGGAATCGGAAGCGCAGCAACTGAGCGAAGAAGTGATGCTCGGCGGCGTGGTGTTCGGTCATGAGCAAATGCAGATCGCGATCGACGCGATCCACGAACTGGTCCGCGAAGGCGGCAAGCCGGAATGGGATTGGCAGCCGGCGGCGAAGAACGAGCCGCTGATCGCACGCGTGACGGAACTGGCGCAAGCCGACCTGCTCGCCGCCTACCAACTGCGCGACAAGCAAGCCCGTTCGACCAAGCTGAAGGAAGTCTACGCAGCCACGTCGAAGAAGCTGGAAGAAGACGCGGCAGCAAGCGGCACGGTGGCGGCCGACAAGGCAACCGTCGGCAACGTGCTGTTCGATATCGAAGCGAAGATCGTCCGTACGCAAATCCTGAACGGCGAACCGCGTATCGACGGCCGCGACACGCGCACTGTGCGCCCGATCGAAATCCGTACCGGCGTGCTGCCGCGTACGCACGGCTCGGCACTGTTCACGCGCGGTGAAACGCAAGCGCTGGTGGTGGCAACGCTGGGCACGAAGGGCGACGAGCAGAACATCGACGCGCTCGAAGGCGAGTACCGCGAACGCTTCATGCTCCACTACAACATGCCTCCGTTCGCGACCGGCGAAACGGGCCGCGTCGGTTCGCCGAAGCGCCGTGAAATCGGTCACGGCCGTCTGGCCAAGCGCGCGCTGGCTGCATGCCTGCCGAGCGCCGACGAATTCGGCTACTCGATTCGCGTCGTGTCGGAAATCACGGAGTCGAATGGTTCGTCGTCGATGGCTTCGGTGTGCGGCGGCTGCCTCGCGCTGATGGACGCCGGCGTGCCGATGAAGGCGCACGTCGCCGGCATCGCGATGGGCCTGATCCTGGAAGGCAACAAGTTTGCCGTGCTGACCGACATCCTCGGCGACGAAGATCACCTCGGCGACATGGACTTCAAGGTGGCGGGCACGGAACAAGGCGTGACCGCGCTGCAAATGGACATCAAGATCCAGGGCATCACCAAGGAAATCATGCAGGTCGCCCTCGCGCAAGCGAAGGAAGGCCGTCTGCATATCCTCGGCAAGATGACCTCGGCGGTGTCGGGCGCGAACACGGTGCTGTCGGACTACGCACCGCGCATGATCACCATCAAGATCAATCCGGAAAAAATCCGCGACGTGATCGGCAAGGGTGGTTCGGTGATCCGCGCGCTGACCGAAGAAACCGGCACGACGATCGATATTTCGGACGACGGCGTCGTCACCATCGCCAGCACGAGCAGCGAAGGCATGGCCGAAGCGAAGAAGCGTATCGAGAACATCACGCTGGAAGTCGAAGTGGGCCAGGTGTACGAAGGCACCGTGCTCAAGCTGCTCGATTTCGGCGCGATCGTGAACATCCTGCCGGGCAAGGACGGTCTGCTGCACATCTCCGAAATCGCCAACGAGCGTATCAAGGACATCAACGACTACCTGAAGGATGGCCAGCAAGTGAAGGTCAAGGTCATCCAGACGGACGAAAAGGGCCGCGTGCGTTTGTCGGCCAAGGCGTTGCTGAACGAAGGCGCGAATGG
>NZ_JARESR010000039.1:0-70849 GCF_046028015.1 Paraburkholderia sp. RL17-383-BIF-A
CCGCCATCGCCATGACCACCGTCACCATGGCCGCCATCGCCGTGGCCGCCGTCACCATGGCCACCGGTGCCGCCACCATTTCCGCCGTCACCGCCTGTGCCGGTTCCGCCGCTTCCAGTTCCACCGCTACCGGCTCCTCCGCCACCAGTTCCACCACTGCCAGTTCCGCCACTACCGGTCCCACCACTGCCAGTTCCGCCGCTTCCCGTCCCACCACTGCCAGTTCCGCCGCTACCGGTCCCACCACTGCCAGTTCCGCCACTACCGGTCCCACCACCGCCAGTTCCGCCGCTACCAGTTCCACCACTCCCGGTTCCGCCGCTACCAGTCCCACCGCTCCCAGTTCCACCACTCCCGGTTCCGCCGCTACCCGTCCCACCACTATTAGTCCCGCCTCCCGATCCCGCGCCTCCCTTCCCACCGCTGCCGCTACCCGTACTCCCAGCACCAAGCCCCGCCGCGCCGGAGTTAGTCCCGCCATTCCCGCCGCTCGCCGCATTGCCACCATTCCCGCCGCCATTGCCCGCAGCCGCAGCCCCTCCCGACGAGTTCCCATTTCCGCCGCCTTGCAAGCCCGCAGCCGATAGCGATCCGAACCCTTCCGCGGCCGCGGCGATTCCAATTCCGCCAGAGGTTACGAGGTCAGCGCTTTCCTCCTTGCAGCCAAGTGTGTCGAACGACGAACAATCAATCGGCAACGCTTGCGCAATCATGATCTTCCCCGGACCGGCCGACGGTGCCGCAGTCACCGCCTGATTCGTCTGCGCACCCGCCATCGCCGCATACAAACTCACGGCAACTGCAAATACAGCCCGGCGCGTCCCCAACGCCAGCACGTCCCCGTTTTGCTTTTTCATTTCATTTTCCTAACTATATCCCTTGAAAGACCGGCCTAGATAACGAGTGAATCTCTGTCACTGTTAAAAATGAAACTTCAAAACCCACTCGCCATTACCTCGCGTCACGCTGAAACCGCATGACGTCCGGCATTTCTCTCGCGGAAAACCCCGGTCCGATTCAACGTGTTTCGAGAAAAACGATTGGCTGTGTACGCACTGATTTTTCATATGACACAGCTGGGTCTGATGGACGTTGAAGTTATGCGGAGCACTGTTCAGTCACCGTGCGCTAGACCACGCAATGCGACATCTACGGCGCATTTGCGATTAATTGCGCGGCCGGATTGTCAAAGATCGTCAATTACCGCTTTTTATTAAGGCCCGGGAAATCATGTCATCCGATACGCACTCCCAACTATTATTCTCACCAGCGCTGGCATACTCACAGGACGAATTAAAGCGACACGATCGTTGCCTCAGAACGCCGAAAAGAAATGCTATGTGAGTCCCCGAACTTCCCCGAACATAAAAGAGCGACTGTCGAGGTGGGTGTGAGGGCAATCACACAGACAACACACCCCGTGTTTTTTAATCGGCGGAACGGCTGCCTGGCGATTCAGCGAGGCACTAAAAACATCAGATTAAAAACCGTGCCCCTGGTCGCAAACCGCCAAGAGAACGAAATGCCAGCTCATCGCGATGAGTGCCAATCCAGAAAGTGTCGCTGCGCAACCACCACGCCACCGCATAACCAACACTTCCTGGCAGCATCTTTTTCCGAAGCATTTCCACCATCCACGGGATCGAACCGGGCATCATCGCCGGCGGCTCCCGCGGATGCCTGTCGCGCGAGCCCTCGCGGACAATCGGTAAGAAACGCGGGTTTACCTTTGTTTGACTTCAGGGGGCAGGCTCGTTTACTGGACGCAAAACAACCTTTCAGGACACTTCCGATTTGCTCTCGGCAGCTGAATAGTGTTCTGCGAGCGTCTTCCACTATCTCAGGAGATGAGCCATGGTTAATGTGTCCAGCAGCGCCGTCGACGAATTGAAAACCGCCATCCGGGGCCAGGTGCTGCTGCCCGGCGACCCGAACTTCGATCAGGCGCGCAGCATCTGGAATGCGATGATCGACCGGCATCCGGCAATCATCTTGCGTTGCGCAGGCGTAGCCGACGTTCGCCAGGGCGTGGCCTTCGCGCGCGACAACGGTCTGCCGCTCGCGATTCGCGGCGGCGGCCACAACATTGGCGGCAGCGCATTGTGCGACGACGGTGTAGTGCTCGACCTGACGCAGATGAAATCGGTGCGCATCGATCCCGCGGCACGGCGCGCGTCTGTTGAACCGGGCGCGACGCTGCACGATTTCGACCATGAAGCGCAGGCGTTCGGGCTCGCCACTCCGCTCGGCATCAACTCGACCACCGGCGTCGCGGGCCTGACGCTCGGCGGCGGTTTCGGCTGGCTGAGCCGCAGATATGGCATGACGGTGGACAATCTGGTTTCGGCTGACGTCGTGACCGCGGAGGGCGAATTCCTCACTGCGAGCGCCGCTTCGCATGAAGATCTGTTCTGGGCCATTCGCGGCGGCGGCGGCAATTTCGGCGTCGTCACGCGGTTCGAGTTCGCGTTGCATCCGGTCGGACCGCTGGTCTACGGCGGCCTTGTCGTCCTGCCGCTCGCCCAGGCGCGGGACGCCCTGCTCAAGTACCGCGCGGCGAATGCCGGCATGCCGGAGGAACTGAGCGTGTGGGCAGTGCTGCGACTCGCGCCGCCGCTGCCGTTTCTGCCGCCCGAAGTACACGGCAAGCCGGTGATCGTGTTCGCGATGTGCTACAACGGCCCTGTTGAAAACGGGCCATCCGCGGTGGAATCGGTCCGCGCATTCGGAACGCCGCTCGGCGAACATCTCGGCCCGATGCCGTATGTCGCGTGGCAACAGGCGTTCGACCCGCTGCTCACGCCGGGCGCGCGCAACTACTGGAAATCGCACAACCTCGGCGAGATCCAGGACGGGCTCATCGACGCGCTGCTCGGCGCGATCGACAACCTGCCGTCGCCGCAATGCGAGATTTTCTTCGGACAGATCGGCGCGCAGACCCAGCGCGTTCCTGTCGAAGCCACCGCCTATTCGAGCCGCGACACGCTGTACGCGATGAACGTGCACGGCCGCTGGGACGATGCGAGCGACGACGAGCGCTGCATCGCCTGGGCTCGCGCGTTCTTCGACGCGGCGGCGCCGTTTGCGCTGGGCAGCGTCTACGTCAATTTCATGACGCAGGAAGAAGGCGGCCGCGTCGCCGAGGCGTACGGAGCGAACTACGAACGGCTGGTGACTGTAAAAAACCGCTACGATCCGCGCAACCTGTTCCGCTGCAATCAGAACATCCGGCCATCGGCGTAGTCATAGCAGCACGGGGAAACGGCGCGCGAATCGCGTGCCGATCCGCGTGCGTGCGGGTCCGGCACGCCGCGCCTGCTAAACCACGGGGGCAGGCACGCTAAATGCTGGTTACTAACCGACGCACGGCACGCCCTGCGTCACGATACGACCACTCGACTGGAAACGAGAACGCAGCCTCCATAACGTAAATAACGCATAAGGAAAACAATCATGCGCAGACGACAATTCATCATGACGACCAGCGCCGCTCTTGCCTCGGCGGGCCTTGGCCTCGCCGGCTGCACGACGACGTCGCCGTCCTCGAGCGCATCGCCTGCCGCCAACGCCGGCAAGCGCGACACCATCAACGCGGGGATCGATTCGACGCTTTCGCGTCTGTACGCGAACGTCACCGGTTCGCGCGAACTGGTGGCGAAAGCGCGCGGTGTACTGGTGTTCCCGTCCGTGATCTCGGCAGGCTTCTGGGTTGGCGGCCAATACGGCGAAGGCGCGCTGCGCGTGGCAGGCCGCACGGCCGGCTACTACAGCACCGCTGCGGGCTCGTTCGGTTTGCAGATCGGCGCGCAGTCCAAGGCGCTCGTGTTCCTGTTCATGACGCAAGAGGCGCTCGACAAATTCCTCGGCAGCCAGGGCTGGGCCGCCGGCGCGGACGCAACGGTTGCCGTGCTGAAAGTTGGCGCGAACGGCGCGGTCGACACGTCGACCGCCACCAGCCCGGTCGAAGCCTTTGTACTGACGAACGGCGGTTTGATGGCCGGCGTATCGCTCGAAGGCACTAAAGTCTCGCGCCTGATGATTTAAGCGCGCGGCCAAAACGCCACGCAGCCATCTCGCCGGCTGCGTGGCGTTTTTCTTTGGGCTAGACGCGCGACCACCCCTGCGCGCCGCCGCTCACCTCACGGCGCCCCTCACCGGTGAGTTTGACTGCCCTGCTGTAAAATCCAGCCTTTTCGCCATCTTGCCCGGCCATTGCTGCGCTTCAGGCCGAGACATTCACCTGTCCGAATTCGCGCGTTTCGCGTCCACGCACGCCGCTTGCCAGGACTCCCTCCTCGCTGAAGATGAACACCGCTCGTCCCACTCACGGCCGGCTTGCCGCGCTGCCCGATATCAAAAGCAATGTCCTCGCAGGACTGACCTCGTCTTTCGCGCTGGTGCCGGAATGCATCGCCTTCGCGCTGGTCGCCCACCTCAATCCCTTGATGGGTCTGTACGGCGCGTTCTTCATCTGCACCATCACGGCCCTGTTCGGCGGACGGCCCGGCATGATTTCCGGTGCCGCCGGTTCGATGGCGGTAGTCATCGTGGCGCTCGTCGTGCAGCACGGTGCGCAATATCTGCTCGCCACCGTGATCCTCAGCGGCATCCTGATGGTGCTGTTCGGCGCGCTGCGGCTCGGCAAACTGATCCGCATGGTGCCGCATCCGGTCATGCTCGGTTTCGTGAACGGGCTCGCGATCGTCATCGCGACCGCGCAGCTCGCGCATTTCAGGCAAAGCACGCCAGAAGGCGAACAATGGCTGCACGGCAGCGCGTTGCTGATGATGAGCGGACTCGTCGCGCTGACCATGGCGATCGTCTATCTGCTGCCGCGGCTCACGCGTGCGGCCCCGCCTGCTTTGGTGGCGATCGTCGGCGTCGGCCTGTTCACGCAGTTGCTGCACCTGCCCACGCGCACGCTCGGCGACATGGCGCATATTGCGGGCGGCCTGCCGCTTTTGCGCATGCCGGAGGTCCCGCTGAATCTTGAGACACTGCATGTGGTGCTGCCCTACGCGGTGCTGATGGCGATCGTCGGTCTGCTGGAAACGCTGCTCACGTTCAATCTGACCGACGAGATCACCGAAACGCGCGGCCAGCCGAACCGTGAATGCCTCGCGCTCGGTGCCGCGAATATCGCCTCGGGTCTGTTCGGCGGCATGGGCGGCTGCGCGATGATCGGCCAGACGATGATCAATCTCAATTCGGGCGGCCGTTCGCGTCTGTCGGGGATCGTCAGCGGCGTGATGATCCTGATGTACATCCTGTTCCTGTCGCCGTTGATCGAGCGCATTCCGCTGGCGGCGCTGGTCGGCGTGATGTTCGTGGTGGCGCAGCACACTTTCGCGTGGGGCTCGCTGCGGGTGCTGGGCAAGGTGCCGCGCAACGACGCGCTGGTGATCGTGGCGGTCACCATCATCACCGTGTTTTCCGATCTGGCGATCGCCGTGCTGTGCGGCATCGTGATCGCCGCGCTCAATTTCGCGTGGCAGCACGCCCGCGAAATTCATGCGCATGTCGAAGATCGCGCCGGTGACAAGATCTACGCGCCGCGCGGCACGCTGTTTTTCGCGTCGACCGCCCGTTTTCATGAGCTGTTCGACCCGCTGCAAGATCCCGAGCGCGTCACGGTCGACTGCCGCGATCTGCTGCTGGCCGACCATTCCGCGCTCGCGGCGCTGCAAGGCCTCGTCGAGCGCTATCGAAAAGCCGGCAAACAATTGCGCATGAAGAATCTGTCCGAGCGCAACCAGCGTCTGCTGAGCCGCGCCGGTATCGCATTGGCGTGACGACGTGCCCGCCTCGCCCAACGGCGGGCTTTCGGTCAGCGGCCTTCCGGTAGCGTGAATACGGCGATTGCCGCGCTAAGCTGGCCGGTCTGCGCTTTGAGCACATCCGCGGACGCACTCGCCTCCTCCACCAGCGCCGCGTTTTGCTGGGTCGTCTGATCCATGCTCGCCACCGCGATGTTGACCTGCTCGATGCCCGAGCTTTGCTCCACCGAAGCCGCGCTGATCTCGCCCATGATGTCCGTCACGCGACGCACCGCCTGCACGACTTCCTGCATGGTTTCGCCAGCGCGGCTCACGTACTGCGAGCCGCCTTCGATCTGCGCGGCCGACTCTTCGATCAGCGCCTTGATCTCCTTGGCCGCCGCCGCGCTGCGTTGCGCGAGGCTGCGCACTTCGCCCGCCACCACCGCGAAGCCACGCCCTTCCTCACCGGCGCGCGCCGCTTCGACGGCCGCGTTCAACGCGAGAATGTTGGTCTGAAACGCAATGCCTTCGATCACGCCGATGATGTCGCCAATCCGATGCGACGACTGCGAAATGCCGCGCATCGTCTCGACTACCTGACCGACCACTTCGCCGCCGCGCGCTGCTGTCTCCGATGCGTTATGCGCGAGCTGGCTCGCTTGCTTCGCGTTGTCGGCGTTCTGCTTCACGGTCGCGGTGATCTGCTCCATGCTCGACGCGGTTTCGCCGAGCGCCGTGGCCTGCTGTTCGGTCCGGCGCGACAGATCCGCGTTGCCGGCGGCAATTTCGTTGGACACCGTCGAGATCAGCGTCGCGCCGCCGCGAATCTGCGCGATCGCTTGCGCGAGGCGCTGCTGCATGCGCCGCATGGCGGCGAGCAGGCTGGCTTCGTCGCCCGCCTTCGTTTCGACGACCAGGTCGAGCTCGCCGTCGGCGATGCGCGCGGCGATCTGCGCCGCGTAGGCCGGTTCGCCGCCGAGTTGCCGCAAGATACTGCGCAGGATCACGCCGATCACGAGCGACACCACCAGACACAGCATCAGCGCGGCGCCCACGTACTGGATCAGCGTCGTGTAGAACGCGGCGTCGATATCGTCGGTGAATACGCCGGTGACGATCGTCCAGGCCCATGGTTTGTAGAGGCGCACGTAGTTGACCTTCGGCGCCATCTGGTTGGAGCCGGGCTTCAGGAACTGCAGGTGGATGAAGCCTTCGCCTTCGCGCTGGGCGAGATCGGAGCCGTCCTTGAACACGTGGCGCCCTTGCGGGTCGGTGAAGCCGCTCATGTCCTTGCCTTCGAGGTCGGCACGCACGCCGTGCATGAGCACACGGGCCTGCGCGTCTTCAATCACGAGATAGCCACCGGCGCCGTCGTAGCGCATCGCGCGCAGATCGGCCATCGCCGAGCGTTGCGCGTCGGCGAGCGGCATGGCGCCTGAGGCGACCAGACCGTTATAGCGGTCCAGCACGCTGTACGCGACGCTGACCACGCTCTTCAGTTCGGCCTGGCGGTCGGCGATCATCGTGTCGCGTGTCTTGAACGCGCCCCACAGGCCGATTGCCAGAATACCCATGCACATTACCGCTAGTGCGAGCCAAAGCCGCACCTTCAGGCGAAACCGTTCCATCTCCGTATCCCTTGTACTTGTTTGTCGACGCGCCGCCAGGGCGGACGCCCCGGCGATTCATGTCCATCTTCAGGATTAACGGCGGAGCGAGGGAAAACTTCAGGCTTTGCCGATCGGCGGCAGTCGCCGGGCCCACGCACGCACTTTGCCGGCGCTGCTCACGACATGCTCGACGCGGCGGCGCCGTCTGCCGATCCGATTTCGTGCACGCGGGCCAGGTGAGGCGTTACTCCGCCGGCAGCGTCAGCGCGGCGACTTCGCAGCGCGGCCACTGACGCAATACATCGGGCGCCAGCAACAGCTTGGCGGCCCGCACGCCAGCGCCCATGACGACTTGGGTTCGCTCCATGACGGCGGCGTCGACGAGAACGCGCCAGTCGGCCGGCAAGCCGAAGGCCGTGATACCGCCAAACTCCATGCCGCTATGCTCGACCGCCGCTTCCCGCTTGGCGAACGAAAGCCGCTGCGCGCCCAACGCCGCCTTCACCGCGCCGTTGATGTCGAGGCGCAGCGAACCCAGCGAGACCAGCGCGGCGTAATGTTCGGCGCCCTCTTTCTTGTAGCGGATCACGATCGTGTTCGCGCAGTCTTCCAGGCCGAAGCCGTAACGCGCGCTGAATTCGGCGGTATCCGAAGCGTCGTCGGTGACGGAGAAAACCGTCACGCCTTGGGCCGGCAATTGCTCTACGACATGCGCAGGTAGATGCGCGCCCAATTGTTCGGCGGGAATAATGTCCAACTGCTGTACGAGTTCGTGCGAGTGCATAGCGAGCAAAAGTGTATGGGGATCCCTCGGCATTCTAACGGCACGCCCCGCCCGAGGTGCGCGGGGTCCGCGCATGCCGCGGCCGCTTGTTATAGTGACAGGCACAAGGTTTGCGGAAGGCTTTCACGCGAAGACTGCGTCAAGGCTGCCTCAACGGTTCGCCCCCGCCCAACCGCCTGACGCGCGCGGCGCCTGTACCTTTTGAGAAACACGACCATGGACATCGACACGCTTTCCGCCGAGAACCTGCAATTGGTGGCCCGCAAGCAGGCCAACTGGGCCATCGGCGCCTTCAAACAGTTTGCCGAAGACCGCTGCGCGGCCATGGCGGCAAGCATCGCCTTCTATGCCGCGTTTTCGCTTGCGCCCACTCTGGTGATGGTGATCGCCGTGGCCGGCTGGTTCTTCGGCGCGGAAGCCGCGCGCGGCGAATTGTTCGACCACATTCACGGATTGCTCGGCGACCAGGCCGCCGCGGGCGTGCAAACCATCGTCGAAAATGCCCATCACAGCGGCAGCGCCGGCGGCATTGCGGCCATCATTTCGTTCACGATGCTGGCGATCGGCGCTTCGGCCACCTTTTCGTCGCTCAATAGCGCGCTCAATATAGTGTGGCCGTATACGGGGCCACGGTCATCGAGCGTGATCGCGCTGGTGCGTGTGCGCCTGATCTCGTTCGGCCTGGTGCTCGGCGTCGCGTTCCTGCTGATCGTTTCGCTGGTGCTCGACACGGTCATTACCTTCATCGGCAAGTGGCTGTGGGGCGACTCGCCGTATGTGGTGATCGGCAACCTGCTGCAACTCGGCGTCGGCCTGCTGGTGCTGGCCTTTGCGTTCGCCGGCCTGCTCAAGTTCCTGCCGGACGCTCGCGTGCGCTGGCGCGATGCGTTCGTGGGCGGGATCGTTGCCGCGGTGCTGTTTTCGGCGGGCAAAAAGCTGTTCGCGCTCTATATCGCGCACGCCGGGATGGCCAGTTCGTTCGGCGCGGCCGGCTCCCTCGCCGTGTTGCTGATGTGGCTGTATTTCTCCGCCGCCGTGCTGCTGCTCGGCGCGGAGTTTTCTGCGGCGCGCGGGCGTATGCTCGATCCGCGCGGAGGCTGGGGCATGCAGGACGACACGCCGCCCGGCAGCCGCGCCAAGCTGGCGTCGGTGCTGGCGGCATCGACGGTCGCCGCGCAAGCCGCGCCGCAAGTCGCGCGTGAGCGCACCGCTTCGAGCGACGCCGCGCTCGCGTGCGTCCAGTCTGACGCGACATCCGGCACGCTGACCGGCGCGACGCCGGCAGCGGCGCTTCGAGCTCGAGCGAGTAACAAGAAGTCGGCACGCGCGACGGCGGTCAAACTCGGCAGGACTGTCGTATCGGCCGAGGCGCAAGCCACTCGCATCGCCGCCGTCGCGCTGATCGAGGCCGGTCGCAAAGCCGTTGCGGCGGATCGCTACGTGAGGCGGCACCCGTGGACTTCGGTGCTGTTCGCCGCCGCTGCCGGGCTGACTGCGGCAACGGTCGCGCGGCGCAGCAACGGCGAACGCGACCCGAATCCCTAGGCCACGCGGTTGCAATCCGCCCCGCGCCGCGTGCTCCGCCTATGCGCCAGCGTGGTGCGCCTGACCACAGCGGGAGAGACCTGTCCAGCGCGTGCGTCAAGCGAAATGCATCGAAATTTTTACGTGTTTCCTACAAAGCGCCCCAAAAAAGTAGACGAGTTTCTTACGACAGACCTTCAAATAAGTGTCGAAAGTGAAGGTGCCAGAGCCGTCACTGTCAACAAAACAACAATAATGCTTGGTCAACGATTAAATGTTGCTGAAACGGAAATAATCGTTAACGCGCTTTAAATACAAGGCTTTGCGCGAGTTGTCAGTTTTTGGAGACAGTCTTTTTTTTCCAGTTCTAGCCGGTAGACCTCCTGCGCTATTCTCCTTCCCGCAACAACAAACTAATCATCTGCGTGGAGAAATGGATGAAACGAATCGCGCTGTCTACCCTCTCGCTGGCGCTCCTGAGCGTCACTGGCGTCGCTCATGCTCAAAGCAGCGTGACCCTGTACGGTTTGATCGATGAATCGATCCAGTACGCACACAACACGGTTGACGCTTCGGGCAAGAACTCGAACCAGGTCGGCCTGGTTGGCGGCAACCTGCAAGGCAATCGCTTCGGCTTGAAAGGCACCGAAGATCTCGGCGGCGGTCTGAAGGCGATTTTCCAATTGGAAAACGGCTTTGACATCAACAACGGCAAGCTGGGTCAAGGTGGCAAGATGTTCGGTCGTCAAGCCTACGTCGGCCTGACGGGCGACCAATGGGGTACGTTCACGCTGGGTCGTCAATACGACCCGCTCGTCGACCTGGTTCAGCCGCTGACGGCTGACAACTACTTCGGTTCGACCTTCACCACGCCGGGCGACGTCGACAACAACGACAACTCCTCGCGCACGAGCAGCGCCATCAAGTACACCTCGCCGGTGTGGGGCGGCTTCCAGTTCGAAGGCATGTACGCTCTGGGCGGCGTGGCTGGTGCAACGGGTTCGGGTCAATCGTGGTCGGGCGCTGCAACGTACGCAACGGGCCCGTTCAGCGTTGCTGCTGGCTACTTCCGCATGGACAACGGCAACACGCTGGCTAGCCGCACGTCGGCAGGCTCGGTGGGCTGGAATGGCAGCACGTCGGACGGCACGTTCGACAACCAGGTCAACGGCGCGTACGCGGCAGCCAAGTCGATCGGCATCGCTTCGGTCGCTGTGCAATACGTCGCAGGCCCGTTCACGGCTAACCTGCGTTACAGCAACGCACAGTACAAGCCGGACGCAAACTCGGGCTTCGGTTCGACCGAGAAGTACAACGTCGGTGGCGCATACCTGGGTTACCAGGCAACGCCGGCCATGCTGGTTGGCGTGGGCTACACCTACACGAAGGCTAGCGGCGATTCGAGCGCAACGTATCACCAGGTTTCCCTGGGCGGCGACTACAACCTGTCGAAGCGCACGGACATCTACCTGGTTGGCGCATATCAGCACGCAAGCGGCCAGCAACGCACCTCGGCCGGCACGCTGGTCGACGCAGGCGCTGCAATCGGTTCGTACGGCTACAACTCGGCTTCCAGCTCGCAAGAGCTGGTCAGCCTGGGCATCCGCCACAAGTTCTAATCGAACTTGACGGACTGCTGAAGCAGCACGCAGTTGAAGACCAGCCACAGGCGAAAGCCTGTGGCTGGTTTTTTTTCGCCCTGGCCCCGGTGATGCCGGCACGCGTGCCGCGTCAGCGCGATCGATCACATACTCGTGGATGCCCCGCTCGTCAGATGCGCGGCCATTACGCAGGTTGAAGCAAAAAAGGCCGCCAGCAGCCGGTTGGGGCTGCTGGCGGCCTCGCCATGTTGCGTCTCCCGCCCAAGCCAGCGGAAGCGGGTCATACGCCAGCAGCCTATTTGCGCTGCGACTTGCCCTTCTCGGCCTGCGCCAACGTCTGCGCGGGCCTCGCGTCGAGTTCATGCTCTATGCCATCCGCGCCGACCGGCGCGCGATACAGCACCAGTGCCCGCTCGCGTTGCAGCAGCGGCACGTTCGGCGAATCCTGCCAGTCCGGGTCGGGAATCTCGCCGAACACCTGGCGCAATCGCTCGCCCCAGGTGCGGTGAATCATCTCGAAGTACGCGTTGTCCTGATCGATCGAGACGAAGCGCGTGACGCGCAACGCGTCCTTCTGGTAGACCAGCAGATCGAGCGGCAATCCGACCGACAGGTTCGAGCGCAGCGTCGAGTCCATGGAGACGAGCGCGCACTTGGCGGCTTCGTCGAGCGGCGTGGAGGGCGTGAGCACGCGGTCGATGATCGGCTTGCCGTACTTGGCCTCGCCAATCTGGAAATACGGGTTCACCGCCGACGCCTCGATGAAATTGCCCGCGGCGTAAATCATGAACAGGCGCGGCCGGTTGCCCGCGATCTGCCCGCCGAGAATGAAGCTGCAATTGAAGTCGACGCCGAATTCCTGCAGCGCCTCGGCCTCGCGCTGATGCACGCACCGCACCGCGCGGCCGATCACACGGGCCGCGTCGGCCATGGTTGGCGCGTTCCAGAGCGTGGGCAGCGACGGATCCGCAGGCTCCGACAGCTCGTGCAAAACCGCCTGGGTGAGCGACAGATTGCCGGCGCCCAGCAGCACGAGCATGCGCTCGCCGGGCTGCTCGAACACCGACATCTTGCGCGCGGTGCTGATGTGATCGACGCCCGCATTGGTGCGCGTGTCCGAGAGGAACACGAGACCTTCGTCGACGGACATCGCGACACAATAGGTCATAAGAAAAGGTACCCGCAAAAAAACGACTGAACGGCGCTATTGTAATGCGGCTCGCATGCGCCGCCATTCCGTATAACGGCCTTGGGGGCCCAATCTGAATGGTTATGAGGCCTGGCGCTCACCAGAGCCTCTAGCGGCCTCTCGGGTCGTCGCCCCGTTCTTCCCGCTATTGCGGCTGTTGCTGCGGCTGTTGCGCACTGACCATGACGGACACTTTGAGCTGTTCCTCCAGCCCGCCGATACGGCGGCCGCGAACCGGCGCAGCCGACTCATAGTCGCGCGCGACGGCGAGGCGGCAGTAGATTTCGCTGGCAAACGCGGCATGCGTGACGTCGATGGAAATCCAGCCCTTGCCTTCGAGCCAGACGTCTACCCACGCGTGGCTCGCGGCATGCTCCACATCACCCGGCTCGATATAGCCGCTCACGTAGCGCGCGGGGATGCCACGCGCGCGGCAGCACGCCAGCATCAGATGCGCGTGGTCCTGGCACACGCCGTTGCCAAGCGCGAGCGCCTGGGCAGCCGTGCTGGTAACTTCCGTGACGCCCGGGTTGTACTTCACGCGCTGCACGATCTGTTCGGACAGCGCGATCAGGTTCGCCGAGTTTGCCAGGTTCGGCACCGATTCGGCCAGTTCACGCACCGCGGCATCGACCTCGGTCAGCCGCGTCGAGCAGGTGAAATGTTCGAGCGGAATCGGGCCGACAGCGTCGGGCAGATAGCCATCGACCAGCGGGATCGTGTCCACTTCGCCGGCCACGTGCAGACGGATCTCGCTATGCGGCTTGTTGATGACCAGCGTATGCAGCACGTTGCCGTAAGCGTCGAAGGTCGCGTCGAGCTTGCCCGGCGCGTCGATGCTCCAACGCCGCACGACCTGCGAGGCGCCGCTCGACGGCGTCAGCCGCAGTTGCTGGATCGAATAATGGACAGTCGCTTCGTAGCGATAGGACGTGTCGTGGCGGATCGTCAGGTACATAAAAAAACTCCGTCAGGCGACTGGCAGCATCAGGTAGGTACGCGCAACCAGATTGCCAAGCTCGAATACGCGAGCGAGGAACTGCGTCAGATAGGCGTGCAGGCCGGCTTCGAAAATCTGCCGGATGTCGGAGTACACGAGTTCGGCGCGCAGCTTGCCGGCGAACCGTTCGCACTGGTTCGAACCCGAGGTGCGCAGCATCGCGAGGTTCGCACAGACGCCTTCGAGCGACGCCAGCAGCGAACGCGGCATCTGCTGATTCAGGATCATCAGTTCGACCACGCGTGCCGGCGTGACGACGTCGCGATACACCTTGCGATAAATCTCCAGCGCCGACACCGAACTCAGAATCGACGTCCAGTAGTAGAAATCTTCGAGCTGGCGCGCGGCGTCGCGTGAATTCGGTTCGACGTCGGCAAAGCGCACGTCGAGAATCCGCGCGGTGTTGTCGGCGCGCTCCAGATAAGTGCCGAGCTGCGTGAAGAAGAACGCGTCGTCCTGTAGCGCGGTGCCGATCGTCACGCCACGCGAGAGGTGCGAACGGAACTTCACCCATTCGAACAAGGCGCCGGGATTGTTCGCCGCCTGACCGGACGAAATGCGCTCGTTGAATTCGAGCCACGTGTCGTTGATGGTTTCCCACCACTCGGTCGTCAACGTGCCGCGCACCGCGCGGGCGTTTTCGCGCGCGGCCTGCAAACACGAATGAATGCTCGACGGATTGGTCGAATCCGCCACCATGAAATCGAGCACGTGTTCTCGGGTCGGTTCGTCGTAGCGCTGCGCGAACGCGGTTTCGAGTTCGGAAATGCGCAGCACCGAGCGTTGCGCGCGCGCCTCCTGTTCGGGCGTCTGCGGCAACAGCAGCGCCTTCAGGTTGATGTCGAGCATGCGGGCGGTGTTCTCCGCGCGCTCCATGTAGCGGGCCATCCAGAAAAGGTGATCGGCGGTTCGGCTTAGCATGACGGCGTTCCGTATCTGATGACGCGAGACCTTGTCGAAGTAAAAGGCTCGCGCTGGTTATCCGTATGCGCCGGCGGCGTGCGTATTGCGTATTGCGTATTGCGTGCCGCCCCGGCGCGCTGGGTTGCAGGCGCGGTTGCGTGAAAACATCTGCAACCGCGAGCGGCAACCGCGTCAGTCGACCATCCATGTATCTTTGGTCCCGCCTCCCTGCGACGAATTGACGACGAGCGAACCCTCCTGCAACGCCACGCGCGTGAGTCCGCCGGCCACCATCGTGACGGTCTTGCCGGACAGCACGAACGGGCGCAAGTCGATATGGCGCGGCGCGATACCGCTTTCGACGAACGTCGGACACGCGGAAAGCGCCAACGTGGGCTGCGCGATATAGCCGGCCGGACGCGCAATCAGACGCTCACGGAACGCCTCGATTTCGGCTTTCGTCGAAGCCGGTCCGACGAGCATGCCGTAGCCGCCCGCGCCATGCACTTCCTTGACCACCAGTTCCGGCAAATGCGCGAGCGTATAGGCCAGATCGTCGGGCTTGCGGCACTGGAACGTGGGTACGTTATTGAGGATCGGCTTCTCGCCGAGGTAAAACTCGATCATTTCCGGCACGTACGGGTAGATCGATTTGTCGTCGGCGATACCGGTGCCCATGGCGTTCGCGAGCGCCACGCGCCCGGCGCGATACGCGGTCAGCAGGCCCGGTACGCCGAGCGCCGAGTCGTTGCGGAAGGCGAGCGGATCGAGAAAATCGTCGTCGACGCGGCGGTAGATCACATCGACGCGCTTCGGCCCTTGCGTGGTTCGCATGAACACATAGTTATCGTCGACGAAGAGATCCTTGCCTTCCACCAGTTCCACGCCCATCTGCTGCGCGAGGAAGGTGTGCTCGAAATACGCGGAGTTGTACATGCCCGGCGTGAGCACCACCACGACCGGATCGTCGACGCCTTCGGGCGCGACCGAGCGCAGCGTATCGAGCAGCAGATCAGGATAATGCGCGACCGGCGCAATGCGGTTCTGCACGAAGAGCTCAGGGAAAAGCCGCATCATCATCTTGCGGTTTTCGAGCATATAGGACACGCCCGACGGGACTCGCAGGTTGTCTTCGAGTACGTAGAACTCGCCTTCGTCGCCCGCGCGCACCACGTCGACACCGGCGATATGCGCGTAAACACCGAGCGGCACATTCACGCCCTGCATTTCAGGCCGATATTGCGCGTTGGTATAGACCTGCTCGGCCGGCACGATACCGGCACGCACGATATTGCGATCGTGATAGACGTCGTGGATGAACAGATTGAGCGCCTGCACCCGCTGGCGCAAACCGGCCTCCAGCGTCTGCCATTCGCCGCGCGGAATGATGCGCGGAATCAGGTCGAATGGGATCAGCCGCTCGGTGCCGGACAAGTCCCCGTTCACCGCGAAGGTGATGCCGACCCGGCGAAACAGCAGATCGGCTTCCGCACGCTTGCGTGCGATCGCCTCGTTGCCCTGCTCCACCAGCCATCGCTCAAAGCGCGCGTAGTGTGGTCGCACGGCATCGTCATGATGACGCATCTCGTCATAGCATCGCATGTCACGCCCCGCTCTTGTTGTCGGATAGAAGGCGAATGCGCTGCGCATTCGGTGTTCGACAATCGATCAAGCAAGCGCTATGCCATTGAGCTTTTCGCGTACTAAACACGGTGCATGCACGCGAACAGCGCATCCCGGCCGGCAAGGCTCCGCTGTCATCGTACTGCGGCGGCCCATGATGCGCTAGTACGGTGCATACGCAGCACCGCGGTGCGCGCTCAGGACAGTCCTCGGGCTCTCGCCCGGCTTCGCCTACGCCATGAACGCGCATAAAAAATCCCCGTGGATTCGCACCCACGGGGATTTCAGACTACATGCACTGCGGATCGTCCCGACGGAAATTTCCGCCGGGTGTCTCAAGCGTCAGCCATTGTTAAATACAACGCCAACGCGTGAAACGCGATCAGCCTGCAGCAGCGTCCTTCAGCTTCTTCAGCGGACGTGCCTTGATGCGCACGCTAGCCGGCTTGGCCGGGAACCAACGCTCTTCGCCCGAGAACGGGTCTTTGCCGAAGCGCTTCTTCTTCGCCGGCACAGCTTGCACGACGATCTTCAGAAGACCCGACAGCGTGAATTCGCCAGCACCCTTCTTATGCACGGCGCCGAGGATCGTGTCTTCGAGCGCGGCCAGAACAGCCTTGGCGGTCTTCGGTTCCACAGCAGCGCGTTCAGCGACGTGTGCAGCCAGCGAGGCCTTCGTGAAGGTGTCCTTGATCGGCGACGGAGCGCTGGACGCCTTCACGGCGACCTTCTTAGCTGCGACGGCCTTCTTCGCAGGAACTTTCTTTGCAGCAACCTTCTTGGTCGGTACCGGGGCAGCAGCCTTCTTGGCCACCTTTTTTGCGGAAGTCGGCATGTTTCTCCTACCTGTTGTGGTCAGTGAATTGCACGAAGCGCACACGACATGTGCACGCTTCAACGCCGGATTCTACAAGCGCTAATACGATTTGCGCGACTCTTTTATGTATAACAGCGAAGGTTTGTTGCGCGGCGCAGACTGCGCAACACATTTTGATGCTTGTTTTAGCGGGTAAACGTGCGTAGGCGGGCTCGGCAACACGAACACGTAACGTACGTTACAAGTCATTTCGATGCATGAATAACGGCACTTTCTGCATCGGAGAGTAGAAGGTGGATCGTCCGGTCATCGCAAAAAAGACGTCGCGGCTCGCACGCCATGCTCTTTCACGCGGCGGAAAAAACGCGCCCCCTGCAGCGAAAAACATTGCAGGGGGCGACCAATCTCGCCCTGCGACAGAAAATCGCGGGCCGGTTTCAGCGCACGGTTACTGCCGGCTGACGTGTTTCAGATCGTGTTCGCTTTCCTTCACGTGAGCCCAGTACTCGCTTTCGTCGCGCGCGAGGCCAAGCTCGCCATTGCGATAGGCCATTGCCAGCGCGAGGTTGGCTTCGGGTAACTCCGCATTGGCCGCGCGCGTGAGCCATTGCAGCGCCAACGCGTCGTCGTGCGGCAAGCTCGTGCCAAAGCGATACTCGTTGGCAAGCTGGAACTGCGCGAGCGGCAGGCCCGCTTGCGCCGCCTGTTCGAGCCAGCGAATCGCCAGGCTTGCGTCACGCACCATGCCGTAACCATTGCGATAAAGCGTTGCAAGATCGTAGGCCACCTGGGCGTCGCGCGAATCGTGCGATGCCGCCAGCGTCAGCCAATGGCGGCTTTCCACATAGTCCGGCGCGATGCCGGGCAGCCCGCGCAATAGCAAATGCCCGAGCGTCGCCTGTGCGCTCGGCGCGCCGTCGAGCGCAAGTTGCCGGTAAAGCTCGACGCCTTCGCGACGTTCGTCGAGCCGGGCGGAATTCACGAGCACGTCCGCGAGCGCTTCGCGCGCCGTCGCGTTGCCAAATGCCGAGGTCACGCGCAACTGCCACAGCGGCCAGGCCGCGTGCGTCGCCGTGCCCTGCATCTGCCAGTCGTCGATCTGCACGTTGGACACGCGCGTGGCGGCCACCGTGGCCACCGCGACGAACGTACCGGCTGTGATGGCGACGGCCGCCGCCAGCGCCAAAGAAAGCCTTGCGTTCATTGGTTGAGGTTCACGGTGTAGACCGCGAGTCCCTTGCCCGTGCCGTCGTCGGCCTGAATCTGGGCGACGTTGGCAATGCCGTTGGCCTGCGCGAGCGCCGCCAGGTTCGGCGCAGACAGGAAGGTCACCGGGCCGGCCGTTGCCACCTTCGTAAAGCGCCAGCTGCGATCGCTGCCGTTGCTCGCCGCCTTGATGGCCTGCACTTTCTTGATATAGGCGATCAGCACGTCGCGGCTCGCATCCGGCGACGCGTAAATCGTCTTGCTGCCGTCGAGCCCAGGGAAATTTCCGCCACCGCTCGCGCGATAGTTGTTGGTCGCGACGATGAACGACTGCGTGTCCGAGATCGCCGCGCCCTGATATTTCAGGTTGCGAATGCGGCTGCCGACAGCCTGCGTCACGTCGATTTCGTAGCTGAAATCCTTCGACGTGATCATGTCGAAGTTATAGCCGGGATACGTGCTGACGAGTGCCTGCGGCGCGGTGTTGGCCGGATCGATCTTGTTGAAGCGCTTCGCCGCGGTTTCGAGCCAGGCCTTCAGGTCGGCGCCCGTCACCTTCACCGCGTAGATGGTGTTCGGATACAGATAGAGGTCGGCGGCATTGTTGATCGCCACGTTGCCTTGCGCGACGTCGGTGAAATCGTTGCCGCCGCCGAAGCCGCTCTTGAACGGCGCGCTCACCGACAACACCGGAATGCCCGCATATTGCGGCAGATTCGCGTTGATGTAGTCCTGCGTGTAGGCCGCCTGCGCCTGGTTGACGATTTCGATAGCCGACACGTCGCCCACGTCGGCAAAGTACGTGGTCATGCGAAAGTCGGTCGTGCCGATCGGTGTTTTCACGTAGTTGATGGTCGCGGCGTGCTCGGCGGCGATCGCCTGCGAGACCGCCGGATCGACGGCGACGTAGCTTTTATCCGCGTTCTGGATCGAGCGGGCTTCCGCGGTGCTCGCGTTTCGGTCCACTGTCCACGTGCCGTTCGTGAAGTTCAGCGCGAGCTTGATCACGCCGAGATGTTTGCCCCAGAAATTCGCCATCACGGTCGGCACGCCGTTGACGGTGCCTTTCACCTTGTCCACACCCGGCAGATTGAATTGCGTGACCGTGCTGTTTTTATCGGGGAAAACCTGATGCGAATGGCCAATCAACATGGCGTCGATGCCAGGCACTTTGGACAGGTAGTAGCTGCCGTTTTCCATCGAAGGCGAATAAGTCGAGTTGTCGAGCCCGCCGTGCGACATCGCCACGATGATCTGCGCGCCCTTCGCCTTCATTTCCGGCACGTACTTCGACGCGCTTTCGACAAGACCTTGCGTGTAGACGTTGCCGTCGAGCCAGCGCTTGTCCCACGCCATGATAGCGGGCGGCGTGAAGCCGATCACGCCGATCTTCACCGGCGCGCTGACGGTCTTGCCGTCGGGCGTCGTGGCCGTGATCGTGCGCTCGAGAATCGTGTACGGCTTGAAGATCGGCTGCTGCGATTTCGCGCCGAGCACGTTGGAGAGCACCAGCGGAAAGTTCGGCCCCGCGCATGCCGGCTGCGCGGCGACCGGACTCATGTTCGGCACGTCGAACGCGCTGCCCGTCACTTGCGCGAGAAACGGCAGGCCGTAGTTGAATTCGTGATTGCCGATCGTGCCCGCGTCGTACTTCAGCAGGTTCATGACCTTGTAGACACCGAGCGTGGTCTTGCAATCGATCGGCGCGACTTGCGCCTGATAGTCGGCGAGCGCGGTGCCCTGGATCGTGTCGCCGTCGTCGAGCAACATGGTATTGGGAAATTCCTTGCGCGCCGCCGCGATCAGCGTCGCCGTACGCTCCAGACCGAGCGACTTGTCTTCCGCCAGCTTGTAGTAGTCGTAACTCAGCAGATTGGTATGGATGTCGGTGGTTTCCAGCAACGCAAGCGTCGCGGTCGTGCCGTTCGCCACTTGCGGCGCGGGCGTGTCGACACTGCTGCTGCACGCCGTGATACCCGCGGCGATTCCCATTGCGCCCAGCGCCCCCGAGGTTCCCCATGCGCCAAACGCGCCTCGCGCGCGCAGCCGCTTGCCTGCCATGAACGTCACTCGCATCCTTACCGCCCTCCGGTTTGTCGTCGTGTCATGCCGGCACATCTGGCCGGCTTTGCATTACAAACAATTACAGAGGCGCAAGCGTACGGTGGGTTTATGACACTGATTTGTAGGGCATTAGATAGGTTTGAGTAAACCGTATGCGCGGTTCGCGTGCCTATTGCGCGAGCCGCGGCAGGATGCCGGCTAGCTTGGTGAGCGCCGCGTCGATATGCTCGACCGCGATATTGCCGTAGCCGAAAATCAGACCGGGCCGCGCCTTCACACGCAAATAAAACGGTGCGAGTCCATACAATCCGATCGAGGCTTCACGCGCCGCGCCAACCACGGCCTCCTCCGTCAGCGGCGCTTTCAGGTGCGCCGCCATGTGGATGCCGGCCGTGGGCACGATCGGTTCGAACCAGGGCGCGAGGCCGCCGTGCAGATGATCGAGCAGCACCGCACGGCGCGCCGCATAGGTCTTGTGCATGCGCCGCAGGTGCTTGGCGAAATCGCCGTTGAGCAGGAAGGCCGCGAGCGCGGTTTGCGTGAGCGTGCAGCCGTGCCAGTCGGCGATCTGGCGCGCCTTGAGGAGCGGACTGTAGAGCGAGGCCGGCGGCACCACGTAACCGACCCGCAGCTCCGGAAAGATCGTCTTCGAAAACGTGCCCACGTAGGCCACGAGTCCGGCGCGATCGAGGCTTTTGAGCGGCTCCATCGGCCGGCCTTCGAAACGGTACTCGCAGTCGTAGTCGTCCTCGATGATCACCGCGCCGCGCTTCTGCGCCCATTCGAGCAACTCGACGCGGCGCTCGAGACTCATCGGCATGCCGAGCGGAAACTGGTGCGAAGGCGTCAGATAGACGAGCCGCGCCTTGTCCGGCAGCTTGCTCACGATCAGCCCTTGCGCATCCACCGGCACGGGCACCACACGCGCGCCGGTGGCCTTCAGGCAGGCATGGGCGGGCGAATAACCGGGGTCTTCGATAGCTGCGACGTCGCCGGCCCGCAAGGTGACGCGAGCCAGCAGATCGAGCGCGTGCTGCGCGCCTTGCGTCACGATCACGTCTTCCCAGTTGCTCGCCACGGCGCGGTTAAAGGCCAGATAGCGCGAGATCGCGAGACGCAACTCCTGCTCGCCGGCCGCGTCGCGATACGTGCCGGGGCCGCGCGCTTGCGCACGCAACGCACGATTCACGCAGCGGCGCCACACGTCGAAGGGGAACAGCGTCTTGTCGGTCGCGCCGCCCATGAAGTCCTGCGGCGACATTACCGAAGGACGCGGCAACGCGAGGCGCTCGGGCATCTCCTCCCACAGCGGCTGGGCGCGCGCGGCGGCCTTCGCCTTGGCCCGCTCGCGCGACACAGCCGCCGCGCGCGCATGCGAGGAGCGCTCCACCGGCAAACGCTCCAGGCCGTCGGCGACGAAGGTGCCCGAGCCGGCACGGGCGCTGAGATAACCCTCGGAAAGTAGCCGCTCGAATACGTCGAGCGTCGTCTTGCGCGACACCCCCAGTTGCGTGGCGAGTTCTCGCGTGGACGGCAGGCGCGTGCCGCCGGCAAGGCGCCCTTCTAGGATGCCGGCGCGCAACTGGCGATAGATCTGTCCAGACAGATCGTGATGCCCTTGGACCGCGATATGGATTTCCATCCGGGTGGCTACCTCAACTATCCGGAAGAGGGTTAAGTCGAAAGACCGATGTCGGTCCTAAGCTTACCCCCGTCGCCGGCATTTGAGCGGACATTGACGATCAGGAAGGCCTGATGCGGAAAGTGCCGGATTGAGTGCTGGACTCAATTCGGCACTCAAGGTGAAGGCGGCCTGCAAGCGGCGCATTCGCACCGCTGCCGATGGTGCAGCGGATTACTCCGCCACCACGCCGTTCAGTGCCGCGATTTGCCGCGCGCTCTCACGCGCTTCGTCGCTGCAGCGCTGATGTTCGCGCGACAGCTTGCGCATCAACGGCAACAGCAGAACCGCCACCAGCGCGCCCACCGCCGCGAGCCAGCCGAGGCCGGTGAACAGCTTGGTGTAGAGCGGCAGTGATTCGAGTGGATCCATGTCGCCGGCCGGCATCTGCGCGAAATTCGCCACCACGCTGCCCAGATATTGCGACACACCGGTCGCGACGAAGTAGGCGCCCATCATGAAGCCGCTCATGCGTGCCGGTACGTAACGCGCGATCATGGCGAGCCCGAGACCGCTCACCAGCAGTTCGCCGAGCGAATACAGCCCGTAGCCGCCCACCATGAACCACGACGACACGCGTCCGTTCACCGCGTAATTGCCACTCGCCGCATAGACGAAAAAGCCGGCCGCCACCACAGCGAAACCGAACGCGTACTTCACCGCCACAGGAACGTCCTTGCCGCTTTTCGCGAGCTTGGTGTAAAGCAGCGCAAGCACAGGGCTCAGCAACATGATCCAGATAGGATTGAGCGCCTGGAACTGCGCGGCGCTCCACGTGAACCACGTCTGGCCGAACAGAATGAAACGCGGATCGACGTTGCGCAGCGCGAAGAGCGTGAGCGAGGTCGACATCTGCACGTAGAACACGAAGAACAGGATCACCTGCGCGGTCAGAATCAGCGCGGCCACCAGACCCGAGCGCTCCGAGCGTTCGCACTTCATCAGCATGTAGCCGAAGATCGCCAGAATCGCGACGCCCGCCGTGTACACACAGGCCACCGCGATCGCCTTGTGCTGCAGCACGAACATGGTCGCCGCGCCGAGCGCGAGGCCGCCCAGCGCGACCGCGCCGACGCGCTTCCAGCGCACCGGTTCGGCATCCGGCGCGGAGCCAATATGCGCGAGCGTGCGGAACATGACGAAATAGTTCAGCACCGACAACAGCATCCCCGCACAGCAGACGGCGAACGCCGTGTGCCAGCCCCAATGGTCCTTGATCCACGGCGTGGCGAGCATCGACACGGTCGAGCCGATGTTGACCGCCATGTAATAGATCGTGAACGCACTGTCGATGCGCGCGTCGTCGCCTTCATAAATACGGCGCACGAGATTCGCGGCATTGGCCTTGAAGAGACCATTGCCCACCACGATCACGCCGAGCGACGCGTACATATAGGCAAGCTGGTCATTGGGCAGCGCCAGCATGAAATAGCCGACCGACAGCACGCCGGCGCCGAAGATCATCGTGCGGCGCGCGCCGAGAATCTTGTCGCCGATCCAGCCGCCGATCGAGGGCGACGCATACACCAGCGCCGTGAACGCGCCCCACGTGAGGGTGGCGTGGCTGTCGGTGAACTGCAGCTTGTCGATCATGAACAGGACCAGCAGCGCGGCCATGCCGTAGTAGCCGAAGCGCTCCCACATCTCGATCAGAAAGACCGTCGAAAACGAACGGGTCTGCGACACGCGCGCGCCCGGCGGATTGGATGAATTCATCGTGTACCTCTTGTTCAAACGGTTACGGCGTCGCGCGAACTGGCCGCGCGGCGCATGAGACGGAATCTGGAAAGACAGTCGGCGCAGCCTGTGCCGTTACGCACACGCGGACGCATGGGCCCTGGCGCGAACGCGCGCATTCGCGCGCCAATGCGCCAAACCAGCAGATAAACCAGGAAGGGTGGCGAAGGCCCGTCTCGCGATAGGCCCCGAAGCAAGTCCCGTTGGCGAGCGCCCTGCGCAACGCGTTGCCGGGGCACGCGAGGTCATATCGGGCTCGCGCTCCGGCATGCGGAGCGGGCTCAATGATAAAGCATCGCGGCGAATGGAAATTCTGAGGCCGGCCGATGGCGTCGGTGCCAGTCGGCGACGGGCGGCGAGCCCGCGGCGGGAAAGATCGGCAGTGATGGTCATATCCTTACGCCGGCGGGCGTTCGGTTGGAACGGGCCGGACAGTGCTCCGCCGCACAGGATCGCTGCGCGCGGAATGAGAAACAGCGGGGCTGATTCTGCAAATAGAAACATGCTGAGTCACTCAGGGATTTCACCGATCCCGCGTTGATGACATGGGTCGATTGCGCCTTGCGTCTTTGCCGCATCCGCACCCGCGGCCAAAAATAATCTGTAATGTCATGCCGTTAATCCTGCTGATACTCGAATTGCATAAACGCGCCGGCGAGCGTGCATACTCCAGGCATTACCGCCTTTGTTTGCTGTTTTCCGAAATAAACAGTCATTTTGGCGGGGTTTAGTTTCGATTCTGGCAACATAGAGTGTTATCTCAGATTGTGGTCGCTTGCTTCACCCGGCGTCGCCAAGGCCCGATGCCGCGCCCGGACCGCAATCAAACCATATTTACATATATCAAACAAATTTTGACGGGCTAATTTCCTCCTGCTATGGTCACGACAATTCAAAAGAGCAATCCGGCACTAGAAATCGGCAGCAAGATCCGCGCGCTGCGGCAACGGCTCAAGCGCACGCTGGATGACACGGCAACCGCGGCGGGCATTTCCAAGCCGTTTCTGTCGCAGGTGGAACGTGGCCTCGCGTCACCGTCCATCACGTCGTTGGCGGGGATCGCAAACGCACTCGGGGTCACAGTGCAGTATTTCGTCGACACACCCAGCGAAGAACGCTGCGTGAGCCGCGGCGATCAGTTGAGGTTTTTCGGTTTTGCGGACTCGGCCAATCTGTTTGCGCGGCTGACCAATGTGACGGGCGGCCGCCAGCTCGAGGCGATCCTGGTGAGAATGCCACCCGGGCAGAAGCGCTCCGAAGTCACCACGCATGCCGGAGAAGAGTTTATGTATGTGATCGACGGCGAAGTGTCGTTGACACTGGAAGGCAAGACGTTCGTGTTGCACGCGGGAGACAGCGCGCATTACGAATCGACGGTGCCGCACAGTTGGGTGAACACCGCGCGCATCGAGTCGGTGGTCGTCTGGGTGGGCACACCAAGACTGTTCTAAAGAGCAGGCACCTCATCCGGTCGGACCGGCCAGGGATTGCCTGCATTACGCAATGTAAGGAATCCTGCATGTCGCGCTATCAATACGAGCAACAAGGGCCGCCCTGGCCCGAGCAACGCAGCTAAACGGGCGCCCTGGCGCCAGCGCGTTTCTCTCCCGACCTTTCCTGCGATCTCAATCGATGAAAACCCCGTTCGTCTACGCGACGGCGCTGACCGCGCTCGTCCTCTCGTTTGCCCCATCCGCTTTTGCTGTCAACGTACCTGCCGGCGTCACGCTCGCCGCGAGCCAGGAAATCACCCGCCAGGTGCCGGCTGAAACCGAATCGCTCGACCCCGCGCATATCGAATCGTGGACCGGCAATACGATTGCGCTCGACCTGTTCGAAGGCCTGACGCGCATCGACGCAGCCGGCGCGGTGGTGCCGGGCGTCGCGCAATCGTGGACGCGCACCGGGCCGGACACGTGGGTGTTCAAGCTGCGCCACGATGCGCGCTGGAGCAACGGTCAGCCGGTCACGGCGGCGGACTTCATCTACGCATGGCAGCGCGTGCTCGATCCGAAAACCGGCTCGAAGTACACCGTGCTGGTCGAATTCGTGAAGAACGCCAAGGCGATTCTCGCCGGCAAGGCGCCGCTCACGAGCCTCGCCGCGCGCGCCGTCGATCCGTACACGCTCGAAGTCACCACCGAAGTTCCCGCCGCCTTCTTCCCGCAACTGGCCGCCATGCCGACCATGGCGCCGGTCAACCGTGATGTCGTGACGAAGTTCGGCGGCGACTGGACCCGGCCGGGCAACTTCGTCGGCAACGGACCTTATGCGCTGACCGACTGGCAGCCGAGCAACCGCCTGGTGGGGACGAAGAGCAAGACGTACTGGAACGCCAGCAAGGTCGTGATCACGAAAGTGACCTACCTGCCGATTGAAAACGACGAAACGGCCATGCGCATGTATCAGGCCGGTCAGTTCGACTATACGTATTCAGTCCCCTCGGGCATCTATGCGCAGGTGAGCAAGCAGTTCGGCTCCGAACTGAAAACCGGCCTGCAGATCGCCACTTATTACTACAGCCTGAACAACGACGACCCGCTGTTCAAGGACAAGCGCGTGCGCCAGGCCCTCTCGATGGTGCTCGATCGCGACCTGCTGACCCAGCGCCTCACCGCGGACGGCGAACTGCCCATGTACGGCCTGATTTCCAAGGGCACGCAAGGCGCGGCCGTTTTCAAGCCTGAGTGGTCCACCTGGCCGATGCCCAAGCGCGTGGACTATGCCCGCAATCTGCTGAAGCAGGCGGGCTATTCGGACGCCAAGCCGCTCACGTTCACGCTCACCTACAACACCAACGACCTGCACAAGAAAGTCGCACTGTTCGCGACTTCCGAATGGCGCACCAAGCTCGGCGTGAACGCCAAGCTCGAAAACGTCGAATACAAGGTGCTGCTCAAGCAGCGCCACGACGGCAAGGTGCAGGCCTCGCGCGACGGCTGGTTCGTCGACTACAACGACGCCATGTCGTATTTCGATCTGATCCGCTGCAACAGCGTGCAGAACGATCAGCGCTACTGCAACCCGCAAGTCGACAAACTGGTCGATCAGGCCAACCAGCAGCTCGACGACGCGAAGCGCACCGCTCTGCTCACGCAGGCGCACGATCTGGCGATGAACGACTATCCGCTGGTGCCGCTCTTCCAGTACTCGGCGGACCGGCTGGTGAAACCGTATGTGGGCGGCTATACGTCGACCAACTACGTCGACCAGCGCGCCACGCAAGACATGTATCTGATCAAGCACTAAGCGCGGGAGCACCGTCATGCTGGCCTATACGCTGCGCCGCACGCTCTGGGCGATCCCGACGATTCTCGCCGTGATCACCGCGTGCTATCTGCTGCTGCATCTCACCCCGGGCGGACCGTTCGACACCGAGAAGCAACTCTCGGCGGCCGTCCTCGCGAACCTCAACGCCAAGTACCACCTCGACGAACCGTTGTGGTTGCAGTACCTCCACTATCTCGGTTCGCTGCTGCACGGCGATCTCGGGCCGTCGTTCCGCTATGCCGACTGGACCGTCAACGATCTGGTGTGGAAGGCGTTGCCGGTGAGCCTCGGCGTGGGCGGCGTCTCGGTGCCGATCGCGCTCGTGATCGGCGTCGCGCTCGGCACGGTGGCCGCGGTGCGGCGCGACCGCTTTGTCGATCACCTCGTGATGGTGCTCGGCAATATCGGCAACGTGGTGCCGCCTTTCGTGCTCGGCCCGGTACTCGTGTGGATCTTCGCGATCCTGCTGAAGACCTCCGAAGGGCACGGCTGGCTGCCGGCCGGCGGCTGGGGCGAAGGCGAATGGCGCTATCGCGTGCTGCCGATCGTGCTGCTCACCATCATCAACGTCGCCGCGATTGCCCGCGTGATGCGCGGCAGCATGATCGAAGTGCTGTCGGGCAACTTCATCCGCACGGCGCGCGCCAAAGGTTTGCCGGGCCGCACGATCGTGTTGCGCCACGCGATGAAGCCGGCACTGATGCCGGTCGTCTCGCTGCTCGGTTCGATCTGCATCTCGTCGATCACCGCGGCCGTGGTCACCGAATCGGTGTTCGCGCTGCCGGGCCTCGGCCAGCTGGTCGTCAACGGTGCGATCAATCGCGACTACACCCTTGTGCTCGGCCTCGTCGTGCTGACGACCGCTATCGCCGTGCTGTTCAATCTGCTGGTCGACCTCGCCTATGCGTGGCTCGATCCGCGCATCCGGTACTGATCCATGCCCCGCTCTCTTCAATCGACTGCCGCGGCGCTCGATCCGCTCGCGGCCATAGCAAGGGCGCCGCGTTCGCGCGGCCCGCTCGCCACCGCCACGTGGCGCTTCGTGCGCAATCGCGCCGCCTTCGCCAGTTTCGTCCTGCTGATGCTGATCGTGATCGCCTGCGTGGCCGGTCCGTGGCTGTTGCCGAATAACCCGATCGATAGCGACTGGAGCGCGATCAGCCTCGCGCCCACGTTGCAGAACATGCACTGGTTCGGCACCGACGAACTCGGCCGCGATCTGCTCGCGCGCACGCTGCAAGGCGGGCGCGTGTCGCTCGAAGTCGGCCTGCTCGGCACGCTGGTGTCCGGGCTGATCGGCGTCGCGTACGGCGCGACCGCGGGTTATCTGGGCGGACGCGTCGACGCGGTGATGATGCGGATCGTCGACATGATGTACGCGATCCCCTACATGCTGATCGCGATTCTGATGATGACCATGTTCGGCCGCGCGTTCTATCTGGTCGTGCTCACCATCAGCGCGTTTTCGTGGCTCGACATGGCTCGCGTGGTGCGCGGCCAGACGCTGTCGCTGCGCTCGCGCGAATTCATCGACGCCGCGAAGGCGATCGGCGTGAGTTCGCGTTCGATCATCGCGCGCCATATCGTGCCGAATCTGTTCGGCGTGGTCGTGGTGTATGCGAGCGTGACGGTGCCGAACATCGTGCTGACGGAATCGGTGCTGTCGTTTCTCGGCCTCGGCGTGCAGGAGCCGATGACGAGTTGGGGCGTGCTGATTCAGGACGGCGCGCAGAAGCTCGAATCGATGCCCTGGCTGCTGCTGTGCCCCGCCGTGATGCTGTGCGTGACGCTGTATTGCGTGAATTTCGTCGGCGATGGCTTGCGCGACGCATTCGATCCGAAGGACCGTTGACATGCCGCTACTCGAAGTCAAAGACCTCAGCGTGCGCTTTACGCGCCGCGAAGGCGCACCCGTCGACGCGGTGCAAGGCGTGTCGTTTTCGCTGGAGGCGGGCCGCACGCTCGGTATCGTCGGCGAATCCGGCTCCGGCAAGAGCCAGACCGTGATGGCGCTGCTGGGCCTCCTGGCCGGCAACGGTAAGGTGTCGGGCGCCGCGACCTATCGCGGCGAAAACCTGCTGACCATGAACGAAGCGGCCTTGAACCGGATTCGCGGCGACCGCATCGGCATGATCTTTCAGGATCCGATGACCTCGCTCAATCCGTTCCTGACGATCGAACGGCAAATGACCGAGACGTTGCAACTGCACCGCAAGATGTCGCGCCGCGAAGCGCGCCGCCGCGCGATTGAAACGCTGGAATCGGTGCGCATTCCCGATGCCGCGCGGCGCATCAACATGTATCCGCACGAGTTTTCCGGCGGCATGCGCCAGCGCGTGATGATCGCGATGGCGCTGCTCTCCGAGCCCGAAATCCTGATCGCCGACGAGCCGACCACCGCGCTCGACGTGACCGTGCAGGCGCAGATCATCGAACTGTTGCGCGAACTGAATCAGGAACGCGGCACGGCTATCATTCTGATCACGCACGACATGGGCGTGGTGGCCGGTTTGTGCGACGACGTGATGGTGATGTACGCCGGCCAGACCGTCGAGCAGGCGAGCGCCGCCGCGCTGTTCGCCGCGCCGACGCATCCGTACACGCTCGGGCTGCTGAACGCGCTGCCGCGCCTGACCGACGATGATGACGAGCGCCCCCTGCAAACCATCCCCGGCAATCCGCCGCTGCCCGGCGAAGTCGGCGCGGGCTGCGCATTCGCGCCGCGCTGCGGATATTGCACCGATCGCTGCCGTGAGTCGCGCCCGCGTCTCACTTCCGCGGAAGGTCACGCCGACGCCCTGCGCGCGTGCCATCGGCCGGTAGCGGAAATTCTCGAGGCCCAACACGTATGAACACCACTCCTCCTGCAAACCAGGACGCGGCAACGCTCTTGCGCGTCGACAATCTCAAGGTGCAATTCGGCGTGCCGCGCGGCGGCTTTCCGTGGTCCGGCAAAGCGACGCTGCGCGCGGTGGACGGCGTGTCATTTACCGTGCGGCGCGGCGAAACCGTGGGGCTCGTCGGCGAATCGGGTTGCGGCAAATCCACGCTTGCGCGCGCGATCATCGGGCTCGCTCCCGTGGCGAGCGGCAGCGTGCGCTGGCTCGGCGACGAAACCGTGGTGCCCGGCGCGCAACGCGATACGTCGCGTTTGCGCCGCGACGTGCAGATGATTTTCCAGGACCCGCTCGCTTCGCTCGATCCGCGCATGACGATCGAACAGATCGTCGCCGAACCATTGACGACGCACGGCCAGGACATTGCGCGCGCCGACGTGCAACGCCGCGTGCTGACCATGCTCGAACGCGTCGGCCTCAACGCCCAGCATCTGCGCCGTTATCCGCACGAGTTCTCCGGCGGCCAGTGCCAGCGCGTAGGCATTGCGCGCGCGCTGATCGGCGAGCCGCAACTGGTGATCTGCGACGAGCCCGTATCCGCACTCGACGTGTCGATCCAGGCGCAGATCGTCAATCTGCTGCGTGATCTGCAACGCGAACTGTCGCTCTCCCTGCTGTTCGTCGCGCACGATCTGGCCGTCGTCAAAGCGATCAGCCACCGCGTGCTGGTGATGTATCTGGGACGAGTGATGGAGTTTGGCGACAAGCGCGAGGTGTACGGCACGCCACGTCATCCGTACACGCGGGCATTGCTCTCTGCCGTGCCGGTCCCCGATCCAGTGGTGGAGCGCGCGCGCCGTCATCTGCTGTTACGCGGCGAGATTGCCTCGCCGCTCAGTCCGCCGTCCGGTTGCGCGTTTCGCACGCGCTGCCCGGATGCGATCGAAGCCTGCGCGCGGGAGATTCCGCAGCCTGTCACGCACGGCGCCAAAGCGACACGCGTCGCATGCATTCGCGTGGGGGACGTCCCGAAGGAAGCGCCGCTGGAACACCGCTAGAGCAGCAAACCCAAGAAGTTAAAACCGTATTCTCCGGCGCGGCGGGCCGTCGCGCCGTTGGATTCGCTCGTCCTGTCATCAGCAGGACTGAGCGATTCGCTTGGACTGGCTACGCGCCGGCCAAAGGTTCACCACAATAATCAGAGACGTATTCCATGAAAGATACCCGATCAAAAAACCGGTCAAAAAAAACCGGAGCTGCAACTTTCTTCTACTGCGCATTCACGCTTCCCGCGTTGACCCTCGCCGCGAACGCGTATGCCGACGACGGTGTTTCGGAGCCCACCTCCGAAACGTCTAAAGCTCAAGCGCTAGCGCAAACGTTGTCGTCCCCTACGCAACATGCACCGGAACCTTCGGTCGCGCAAAGCAGTCCATCCGGCAAGCGCCGCGCGGACCAGGGCGGCCAGGTGCGTAACGACCAGCCGGACACCACCAACGCCATCGTCAACGCCGAAGCCAATCAGTCGGTCACGCCGCCCGCACCGCTGTCGAGCCAGGCGGCGAGCAAAGGGTTTATCGCCGACAGCCATCTGAATCTGCTGTTTCGCAACTACTCCGATTACTTCCAGGCGCCTGACACCCTCTACCGTCACGCGTGGGTTCAGGGCGTGCAGGCCAATTATGAATCCGGCTACACGCAAGGAATGGTCGGCTTCGGTGTGGATGCCTCGCTGTTCGGCGCGCTCAAGCTCGACGGCGGCAACGGCGCGGGCAACATGGTGCACGTGGGAAAGGACGGTGGCGGTTCGGAACAACTCGCGTGGGCCTACCCCGGCATGTACGACATCAAGGGGCGCATTTCGGAAACGGTCGTGAAGTATGGTCTGCAGATCGTCACCAACCCGTTCCTCGAACCACACGACAATCGCGCGCTGCCGCCGACGTTCCTCGGCGTTTCCATGGTCAGCAACGATCTCGTGCACACCACGCTCGAGGCCGGCAGCTTCACGAAGGTCGACGCGCGCGGCCACACGAACCTGACCAATCTCACCACCTCGTACGGCGGCACGCGGATCGATCGGCTCACGTATGTGGGCGGCACCTGGCACTACGCGAAGAACGGCGAAATGGCCCTGTATGTCGATCAGGCCGACGACGTCTGGCGTCAGTACTACGGCTCGGTCGCGCAGTCGTTCGGCGATCCGACCACCATCAAGTGGAGCGGGCTCGCGAACATCTACTCGACGCACGACACCGGCGCGTCACGTCAGGGGCACATCAACAGCAACGCCTACAGCGTGTCGGTTTCCGCGCAGCACGGCCCGCATGCGTTGCTGCTCGGTTACCAGCAGGTGCTCGGCGACCAGTTCTTCGACTACGTCAACGAGACCAACGGCATTTACCTGACCAACTCGATGGACGTGGACTACAACGCGCCGCACGAGCAGTCGCTGCAATTGCGCTATACGTTCGACGGCAAGTACGCCGGTGTGCCGGGACTCAAGGCGATGTTCTGGGGGCAATACGGATGGGGCGCGGACGCATCCGCGGGTGCGGCGGAGAATGCTTCGCCGTCGGCGCCGCTGCATGATCTCTACTGGAAGAACGGCGAGCCGGTGCACGGCCACCATCACGAGTTCGGTTTCATTCCAAGCTATACGCTGCAAAGCGGGCGCTTCAAGGATACGAAGGTCACGTTCATCGCGATGTGGCACAACAGTCAGTACCACTACTCGGATGGCAACAACATGGAATACCGGCTGGTCGTGAATGTGCCGGTGAAGGTGTTCTAAGCGGTTTTCAGCGGCATCTGGCGCGCGGGTTTTCGCGCTGCCGCACAGGGGCGTCACGCTCGTGGCTCGAGCGTGACGCCTGCTGCTTCGCCTGCGCTTATCCCGTGATCCGTTCGGTGGTCATGGCGCGCGACAAGCCATGCATCGGCCTGCGCAACGCGACATCGAACGGATTGGTTTGCGGGCCAATCGCATCGGCCTGCCGCCGCAGCAGTTCGACCACCATCGGTAAGCGGTCGTCGCCCAGGCGCGCGGCCAGCGTGCCGACGCTCAACGCCGCCACCGCTACGCCGGTGCGATCCAGAATCGGCACCGCCACGCCCGCCATGCCGTCGAGCACGCCGCTATTGCGCCCCGCGTAGCCCAACTGACGCACGCGTTCGATCTCGGTGCGCAAATAGACTTCGTCGAGCACGCCGTAGCCACGAATTCGCGGCACGTTGAAGCGGATGATCTCCTCACGCTCCGCCTCCGGCAAAAACGCGAGAATCGCCAGACTGCCCTGCCCGACACCTAGCGCCACACGCCCGCCAATATCGCCGGTGAACGAACGGATCGGAAACGGCCCTTCGCAGATGTCGAGGCACACCGCGTCGAAGCTGCTCTTGACGAGCAGAAAGATCGTGTCGCCGAGACTGGCGCACAACCGCAACAACGCGGGACGGCACAGCGTGCGCATGCCGCTCGGATTGCCGGCCTGCGCCGCGAGCGCGAAAAAATCCACGCTCAGCCGGTACAGCTTGGAGCTTTCGTCCTGTTCAACGATGCCCTCCGCGATCAACGCATGCAGGATGCGGTGCACGGTGCCCTGCGTCAGACCGACCGCTTTCGCCAGTCGCGTGACGCGACCGCCATCGGGCTGAGCTTCGGACAAGGCGCGGATCACCGCGAACGCGCGTTCCAGCATGCCGGGGCCGGGCGCTGCGCCCGCCTCTGCTGCAGTATCGGTATCCCGTTTGGCGGCAGCATTCATCTTCATGGCTCTCGATTATTTCATTGACCGGAACACTATAAAGCGTTTTATCCTCATATGGAATCCCGGACGCTTTCCCGCCATGCGCCAATCTTGTCATGATTCATAGGGATTTTCCGGACGCCATGGAGCGGAACAGTTCCACGATGTTCCCACAAATACATTCCGTTTGATGGAATTTTTGTGAATTTTATATCGCCAAACGGAATTTGAAATTGACTGACCGTAATTTGGCTGGCTAGAGTCGGCGTCATCGAGGCAGTAGTCGATTGAACCGGTGTCGAACCATCCAAAGGTCAGATCATGTCGTTCCTCACACTTACCGACGTCACGAAATCGTTCGGCGATCTGCACGCCGTCGCGGACGTGAACCTGTCGGTGGAAAAAGGCGAGTTTGTTTCGCTGCTCGGGCCGTCCGGCTGCGGCAAGACCACCACGTTGCAGATGATCGCGGGCTTCGTCGAAACGACGCGCGGCCGCATCACGCTCGACGGCCGCGACATCACGCACATGAAACCGAACAAGCGCGGCCTCGGCATCGTGTTCCAGAGCTATGCGCTGTTTCCGCACATGAGCGTCGCCGAGAACGTCGGCTTTGGGCTGGAAATGCGCAACATCGACAAGGCCGAGCGCAAGGAGCGCATCCGTGAAGCGCTGGCGCTGGTGCGCCTCGACGCGCTCGCGCATCGCTTTCCGCGCGAACTCTCCGGCGGTCAACGGCAGCGTGTGGCGATTGCGCGTGCCATCGTAATCGCGCCGCCCGTGCTGCTGCTCGACGAACCGATGTCGAATCTCGACGCCAAGTTGCGCGAAGACATGCAGTTCGAATTGCGCGGCATTCAACGCAAGATCGGCACGACCACCATCATGGTGACGCACGACCAATCCGAGGCGTTGTCGATCAGCGATCGCGTCGTGGTGATGGAAGCCGGCCGCATCACGCAGATCGACACGCCGTACGAAGCGTACGAGCGCCCCGAGAATCGCTTTGTCTCGCAGTTCATCGGCAAGGCCAACATGCTGCCGGGCACGGTCGTGGCGCGCGAGGGCGACGCGATCCGCATCGACCTCGGCCACGACCTGGCGGAAACGGGGCACATGGCGCAGTTGCCGGCGCGCGAGCGCGTGGTGGGTGTCGGCGACGCGGTGACCTTGTGCATCCGTCCGGAAAAACTGCGGCTGTGCGCGCCGGACGCGGGACGCGTGCCGGCAACCGTGACGAGTCGCTTCTTCCTCGGCAGCCAGTGGTTGTACCGGCTGGACAGCCGGCTCGGCGAAGTGCTGGTGTGCTGCCAGAACGAAGGCACGGAGCCGCTGGCGGAAGGCGCGGCGGTCGGCGTGGATTGGAACAGCGACGCGATTCGCTTCGTTCAACGGGACGCGCATCATGGCTAGTACGCTGCCCGCAACCGACGACCGCGACGTGAAATCCGCTAAACCGCGCCGTGTGTCATGGCATGCTTTTTTGCCATTGTGGCTGATGTGCGCGCCGGCATTTCTGCTGTTCGTGGCGCTCGTGCTGGTGCCGCTGCTGATGACGCTGGTGCTGACCTTCTATCGCTTCGATCCGGCCAGCGGGCCCATAGCCGCATTTCAGTTCGGCAATTACGCGGAAGTACTGAGCTCGTTGTATTACCACACCATCTTTCTGCGCACGTTCGGCATTGCGTTTCTGGTCACGCTGCTGTGCGTCGTGATCGGCACGCCTGAGGCCTACGTTCTGTCGCGCATGCGCGATCCTTATCGCTCGATGTTCCTGCTGGTGATTCTTGCGCCGCTGCTGGTATCGGTGGTGGTGCGGGCCTTCGGCTGGAGCATGCTGCTCAACACCAACGGACTCGTGAATCAGGCGTTCGGCCTCATCGGACTCGGGCCCTACAAGCTCGAATACACCACCTTCGCGATTGTCATTGCACTCGTGCACGTCATGCTGCCTTTCATGGTGATTCCGGTATGGACAGCGTTGCAGAAGCTCGATCCGCAAACGGAAAACGCCGCGCTTTCGCTGATGGCGTCGCCCGCCACCACGTTGCGCCGTATCGTGCTGCCGCAACTCACGCCGGGCATTCTGTCGGGCAGCCTGATGGTGTTCGGTTTGTCGGCGAGCGCCTTCGCGATTCCCGGCCTGCTCGGCGGACGGCGCCTGAAAGTTGCCGCCACCGCCGTCTACGACGAATTCCTCGGCTCGCTGAACTGGCCGCTCGGCGCGACCATCGCGCTGCTCCTGCTGGTCGCGAATCTGATCGTGATTCTCACGTACTACCGCGTTCTCGAACGTAAGTACACCAGAAGCCTCGGCTAATTCATCAGCGCACCTATCAGCTCACTCAGTGAAAACATCATGAGAAAGAACGGCCCTATTGCGCTGATTTTCCACACGCTCGTGATTGCGTTCGTGCTCGCGCCGCTCGTGATCGTCGTGCTGGTCGCCTTCACGCCCGACGAAACGCTCACGCTGCCCACGCACGGCGTCTCGCTGCGCTGGTTTCGCGCGATCCTCAATTACCCGGATTTCATCGGCGCTTTTTTTAACAGCCTGAAACTGGCGTTCGCTTCGGCCACGTTGTCGCTGATCGTGGCGCTGCCCGCCGCGCTCGCCATCGGCCGCGCGCGCTTTCCGGGCCGCGGATTTCTCAACGGCCTGTTGCTGTCGCCGCTCGTGATTCCCGGTCTCGTGCTCGGCATCGCCCTGCTGCGCTTTTTCGCGCTGATCGGCGCGACCGGCTCGTTCGCCTGGCTCGTGCTCGCGCACATGATCATCATCACGCCGTTCGTCATGCGGCTCGTGCTGGCTTCGGTGAGCGGACTGGACCGCAGCGTCGAACACGCCGCGCACTCGCTCGGCGCCGATGCATGGACCACGTTTCGCCGCATCACTTTCCCGATGATTCTGCCGGGCATTACCGGCGGCTGGCTGCTGGCCTTCATCAACAGCTTCGACGAATTGACGATGTCGATCTTCGTCACCTCGCCGCAAACCGTCACGCTGCCGGTGCGCATGTACATGTACGCCACCGAATCCATCGACCCGATGATGGCCTCCGTCTCCGCGCTGGTGATCTTCATTACCGGCGGCGCGATGCTGCTGCTCGACCGCGTGTATGGCCTGAACCGCATTCTGATCGGCCAGCACTGATGTCTTCTTCCGCCCACGCTCTCATGCCGTCCACCTTGCCCTCCACTCATGCCGCCGCAGAGCGCGGCGAGCCGCAATTCATCCGCGTTGCGGAAACGCGGCGTGAACCGCTGCACTTCTTTATCGACGGCTGCGAAGTCACCGCGCTGCAAGGCGATACGCTGTTGACGGCCGTGCTGATGCAGCAACGCCGCGTGCGCGAAAGCGAATTCAGCGGCGCGCCGCGCGCGGGTTTCTGTCTGATCGGCGCATGTCAGGACTGCTGGATGCGTACCGAAGACGGCAAGCGCGTGCGCGCGTGCTCGACGCTCGTGAGCGAGGGCATGCGGGTGCTCACGCGCAGCGTCGCTATCGAGACCAGCGCTGCGGACGCGAACGGAGACGCCCGATGAACGACGAACGCCGCATCGTGATCGTCGGCGCCGGGCCGGCGGGCGTGCGAGCCGCCGAGACGCTGGTCGCGGCCGGCGTGAAGCCAATCGTGATCGACGAAAACGCGCGCTGGGGCGGCCAGATCTACCGGCAACCGCCCGCCAACGGCGGATTCGAGCGCTCGAAAAAAACGCTCTACGGTTTCGAAGCGCACAAGGCCGACGCCTTGCATTCGACCATGGCCGCGCTGCTGCCCCATCTCGACTATCGTCCCGACACGCTCGCATGGGCGTGCGAAGCGGGCCACCTCGATACCCTGCATGCAGGACGCGAGCTTCGCGTGCCGTTCTCTCATCTGATCATCGCGAGCGGTGCGGCGGACCGCGTGCTGCCGGTGCCGGGCTGGACGCTGCCCGGCGTCTATACGCTCGGCGCGGCCCAGGTCGCATTGAAGGCCCAAGGCTGCGCGATCGGCCGACGCGTCGTGCTGGCCGGCACCGGGCCGCTGCTGTATCTCGTCGCGTACCAGTACGTGAAGGCAGGCGCGCAAGTCGTGGCGGTGCTCGACACGAGTCCGCTTTCGCAGCAGATCGCCGCGGCGCCGAAACTCGCGCGCCTGCCGTCCACTTTCGCCAAAGGCCTGTACTACGTCGGCTGGCTGAAAACGCGCGGCGTGCGCATCGAGCGCGATGTGAGACTGCTCGGCATTCGCGGTGTGGATGGTGTGGAGTCGCTCGAATGGCGCGCAGCACGTAACGGTTCGGCAACCGAGACAATCGCATGCGATGCGGTCGGCGTCAGCTTCGGCCTGAGGCCCGAAACGCAACTCGCGGATCTCGCGGGTTGCCGCTTCCGTTTCGACGCGACCAACCGTTGCTGGCTCCCTGAAGTGGACACAGCGGGACGCAGTTCCGTGCGCGGCCTCTATCTCGCCGGCGACGGCGCGGGCATCGCCGGTGCGGACGCCGCCGAACTCGCCGGCCGCCGCGCAGCGCTGGCGCTGCTCGACGATCTCGGCATCGCGCATCCACGCGGTCCGGGCATGCCCGACGCCGCATCGATCGAGCGCAGTCTGAAACGTATCGCGGTATTTCGCGAGGGCATCGAAACGGCTTTCGCGCCACCGGCGAAATGCGCGTCGCAATGGCCCGACGACATGACCGTGTGCCGCTGCGAAGAAATCGATGCGGGCACTTTACGGCGCTGCATCCGCGGCGGCGAAGCGAATGAGATCAACCGGCTGAAGGCACTCACGCGCGTCGGCATGGGTCGCTGTCAGGGGCGCATGTGCGGCGAAGCCGCGCTCACCCTGCTCTCCGAGGAAACCGGCAAACCCCTCGAAGCGGTAGGCCGCTTGCGCAGCCAGCCACCCGTCAAACCCATTCCGCTCTCGCCGGCCATGTATGCCGACGACGTCGCTGACATTCCCGTGGAGGCGCGCGATGAGTGACACCCTGCACTACGACGTCGCGATCGCGGGCGGCGGCCTCGTCGGTTCATCGGCGGCTTTGGCGCTGGCGCAGCGCGGCCTGCGCGTGGGCCTGTTCGAGCGGCGCTATTGCGGCGCGCAGGCGAGCGGCGTGAACTACGGCGGCGTACGCTGCCAGGGCCGCCCGGTTGAACAGATGCCGCTCGCGATCCGCGCGCGGCGTATCTGGGACCGCTTGCCGGAGTTGATCGGCATCGACGGCGAATTCACGGTGTCGGGCCATTTGCGGCTCGCCCGTAGCGAAAGCGCGCTCGATGCGCTGCAAACGTGGGCCGAGATGGCGCGCGACTACGGACTGCACGCGCAGTTGATCAGCGGTGCGGCGTTCCGCCAGCGCTATCCATGGCTCGGCGCATCGGCCATTGGCGGTTCGCTGTGCGCGACGGACGGTCACGCGAATCCGCGCCTGGTCTCGCCCGCATTCGCGCGGGCCGCGCGGGCCGCGGGCGCGGACGTGCGCGAACACACCGAACTCACCGACATTCATTACGACGGCACGCGCTTTCAATTGCGCGCCGGTGAGATGCGCATCAGCGCCGACTGGCTCATCAACTCGGCTGGCGCATGGGCGAATACGGTTGCGGGCTTTTTCGGCGAGACCGTGCCGATGAAACCGATCTACCCGAACATGTGGGTCACCGAGCCTTTACCGCTCTTCATCACGCACAACCTGGGCGTGTATGGCGGCGGCATCTACGCGCGGCAGGTGGCGCGCGGCAATTGCGTGATCGGCGGCGGACGCGGACATGGCGACGGCGAGTATGGCCAGCCCTCGACGGAAACCACGCGCGCCGTGATGCGTGATGCGTGCGCGCTGCTCCCGGCATTGCGCGAGGCGTTGCTGATCCGCACGTGGAGCGGTGTGGAAGGCGAAACGCCCGACAGCAATCCGATCATCGGTGCGAGCCGCACCGTGCCGCGCCTGTTGCATGCGTTCGGTTTTTCAGGCGGCGGCTTTCTGCTCGCGCCGGGCGTCGGCGAAGTGCTCGCCGATCTCGTCATCGACGGTGCCACCGCCACGCCGCTCGACGCTTTTTCGATTGGCCGCTTTTCTGCTGTTGCGACCTCTGCGGTCGCCCAAGTCAACGTTTAGTGAACCCCTGGAGCCCATCAATGAAACTGTTCAAGACGCTCGCGGCGCTGGCCGCATTGTGTGCATTCGGCGCGGCCGCGCCGGCGTGGTCGCAAACGAAAACAATCTATATCGGCATGAACGGCGGGCCGATGGAAAAGGCCTATACGAGTCAGGTGCTGCCGGACTTCGAGAAAGCCAACAACGTGAAAGTGGTCGTGGTGCCGGGCACGTCGTCGGACATTCTCGCCAAGCTGCTTGCCAACAAGGCCAGCCCGCAGATCCATGTAGTGTTTCTCGACGACGGCGTGATGGCGCGCGCGGTCAGCATGGGCGTGTGCAAGAAGCTCGACGACTCGCCAGTGCTCAAGGAACTCTATCCGTTCGCGCGCATGAAGGACGACATGGGCGCGGGCGTGCAGCTCGGCATGACCGGGATTGCCTACAACAAGAAGCTGTTTGCGGAGAAAGGCTGGGCACCACCGACCTCGTGGATGGATTTCGCCGATCCGAAATACAAGGGCAAGGTCGTGTTCCAGTCGGCGTCGAGCAGCACTTTCGGCCTGCACGGCTTTCTCGCCATCAACCGCCTGATGGGCGGCAGCGAGCAGAACGTAGAGCCGGGCTTCACCAAGTGGGCGAGCACGGTGGGACCGAACGTGGTCGAATATGTGCCGAATTCGGCGAAGATCTCCGAAATGGTCCAGACCGGTGAAGCGGGCTTGTTCCCGCTGACGCCGACCGCCGTGGGCGATCTGGCCGACAAGGGCATTCCGGTCGGCTATGTGAATCCGAAGGAAGGTCCGGTGTTGCTGCTAGTCGACCTGTGCGTGGTCAACAACAACCCGGATCCGCAACTGGCGCAGAAGCTCGCGCAATTCCTGCTGTCCGCGCCGGCCCAAACCAAAGCCGCCGAGGCCGGCCGTCAGATTCCCACCAACCGTCTCGCGAAGATGACGCCGCCCATGCAGCAAAGCCTCGGCAACGTCGAAGATCTGGTGCGCAAGGTGACAGTGGTGGATTGGGACACGATCAACGCGCACCGCGCACAGTGGGATACGCGCTGGAACCGGCAGATCGAGCGCTAAGCCGGTCTGTTGAAACTGCAACGAAAACGCGCGCCTTGCAGACCTGCAAGGCGCGCGTTCTTTATGGGTTCGTACAGGTGCGGCGTTAGAAAATCACCGATGTCGCCACCGCCAGCCAGATCGCCACCACACCGGCGAGAAACAGATGCCGCGCAATGCGCACCCGCCTGTCGCTGGTTTCGGGTTCGACCGGACTCGTCGCGACCCACGGCACGAGCCCGAGACAAGCAAAGCCGATTAGCGCGGACGCGAACACGAAGATGTCGGCGACTCGCCAGCCGGTCGGCTCGTACATGCCCCAGTAACCGAGAAACACGATCCCGATCGAGAAGATCGTGGCCGACGCGGCACTCAGCGCAGGGACTGATCCTGTTGGACTCGGCATGCTTCACCTCAGATATTTAGGCTGTTATGGCCGTGCCTGCCAGGTCCCGCGCTGCGGCTTCATTCAGGACGTGCGGGTCTGCCTCGCTTCATACGTCTTCAGATGACTATAGGCGATGCGCAGCAGCGATAAGCCGTGCTCGCCCTTCTGCGCGTCACCGCCGCGCGAAATCAGATCGCCGAGAATGTGATCCGCCTCGGTGTGCGAGTGGTTTTCCACATCCCGCAGCATCGAAGCGGTGAGCGGCGAAGGCGTGAAGAGCGTCTGCGTGGCGCGTGCGTCGAAGTCGGGGCCCATCGTGAAACCGTTGTGTTCGGCCACGGCGCGGGCCTCGCCCAGCAGATTTTCGATGACGCGTTTGCCGTCCGGCGCAGCCAGAATATCGCCGACCGATCCGCGCAGCAAGCACGTGCTGGCCGCCAATGTGGCGAGGAACACCCACTTCTCCCACATGCGCAGCAAAATATTGTCGCTGACCAGCGCGTCGAAATTCGCGCCGCCCATTGCCTCGGCGATCGCCGCGACACGTTCCGACGTGCCGCCGCCCTGTTCGCCGAAAGTGACCGCATGACTATCGTTCAGATGCACGATGTGCTGCTCGGCATTGAGCGTAGCGGCGATCACGCATTGACCGCCCAGCACGCGCGCGGCGCCGAATTTTTCGTTGAGCACTTCGATATGGCGCATGCCGTTGAGCATCGGCAGAATCAGCGTCGATTCGCCGACGAGCGGCGCGAAGGAATCGATGGCGTCGTCCAGACTGTAGGCTTTGCAGCTCAGCAGCACCAGATCGAACGGCTCGGCGCTCACGCCGGCGAGAATGGTTTGCGGGTCGCGCAGCGTGAGATCGCCCCGCACGCTTCTGATGACGAGTCCATCGCGCTTGAGTTTTTCCGCCCGGCCGGGGCGCACGAGGAAGGTCACGTCCTGGCCCGCCGCGGCGAGACGACCACCGAAATAGCCGCCCACGGCGCCCGCCCCTACTACTAGAATTCGCATCTTTGGCCTCTTGATAGATTTCGGTCACGCGCGCCGCGCCGATGAGCGAGGGCTTCAGGGACGCTTATGCAGCGCGTGTGCAGAAATGTAGCAAAGATTGAAGATCGACATCGGCCACGATTGCCGGTGCGCAGCGTGTTGCATTGCACAGCGGCTTATGTCGGATCAATCCACGCCATGCCGCGCATGCGCTGGATGTGTCGACTGTACGACAGCCGCCCTCTTAAAACGTGCCGCAAATGGTGCGCTCGTATAGCGCCAGCATGCCCGGCACATCCACATCCATGCACACCTTGCAGTCGGGCCGGCTATCCCAGGCCGGCGCGGGCACGGGCATTGTCGATGGTTTCTGAATGGACTGGCCTACCGCGATACCGTCCGTCAGCACACGCACCGGACCGCTGCGCGTCGTATAGAGATGCGGCGCCAATACATAGGCCACGGCCGACGAATCGTGCACATAGATGCCCGCAAGCTGCGCGCTCTGCTCGTGAAACGCCTCGTAATGGCGCGACACGTCCCACACGAACTGACCTGCCGCGCCGCCGCGAACGCGCAACGACGCCAGATAATCGTGGCTCATGATGCTGCGCTGCGTAACGTCGAGACCGACGACCGCGACCGGCCACGCCGCGCCGAATACGATGTCGGCGGCATCCGGGTCGCCCAGAATGTTGGCCTCCGCTGCGGGCGTCACGTTGCCGAGCACGCCGTCCGTGCCGAACGCGCCGCCCATGATCACCACCTGTTTGACAAGCGAGGCGATCTGCGGATCGTCCGCGAGCGCGAGAGCGAGGTTCGTGAGCGGCCCTACCGCAAGCAGCGTCACCTCACCAGGATGCGTGCGCACCGTGTCGATGATGAAGCGGTGCGCGGGGCGCGTGTCGAGTGCGGCCTGCTCCGCTGTATTCAACGCGATATTGCCGAGCCCGTTGTCGCCGTGAATCCATGCGAGTGGCTCAGGCGCGGCGCGCTTGAGCGGCGCTGCCGCGCCCTGCGCGACCGGCACGCCCTTGGCGAATCGCCCGGCGAGAAAGCGCGCGTTGCGCGTGGTCGTTTCGATCGTCGCGTTGCCGAATACGCTCGTCAGGCCAAGCAGTTCGATATCCGGATGCAGCGCCTGAAACACGAGCGCCATGGCGTCGTCCACGCCTGGGTCGGTGTCGTAGATGACTTTATGCCTGCTCATAGATAGAACGCGTCCGGCAATTGTTCACGCGCGGTCGTGTCGCGCGTCGCGCCGTGCAGATTGCCGAGGCGAATCGGCAATTCAGGGCCGCCCAGTTCGATGATCACCTGGCGGCATGCGCCGCACGGCGCGATCGGGCCGTCCGTGTCGCCGATCACGGCGAGCGCCGCAAACTGGTCGCGCTGATAGCCCGCCGCAATGGCGCTAAAAAACGCGGTACGTTCGGCGCAATTGCACAAACCGTACGAGGCATTTTCGACGTTGCAGCCGTCGAACACCTGGCCGTCTTTGGTCAGCAGCGCCGCGCCGACCTTGAATTTCGAATACGGCGCATAGGCCTTTTCTCGCGCGGCACCCGCGCGCTCCAGCAGTTGTTCCATATTCATCCAGCAATCCTCGATTCAATTCAGCGTAATGAACATGCCCGCAATCGTGGCGCTCATCAGGTTCGAGAGCGTCGCGGCGAGCACGACACGCAGGCCGTAACGCGCGACTTCGGCACGGCGTTCGGGCGCGACGGCGCTAAAGCCGCCCGTCAGCACCGCGATCGACGAAAAGTTCGCAAAGCCGCACAACGCGAACGACAGGATAGCAATGGTACGCGGATCGAGCGCCTGCAGACCGGCCGCGGTCACGCTCGCGGCGTCTTTCAGATACGGCGACAGCGAAGCATAGGCGACGAACTCATTCAGAATGACCTTCTGCCCGAGGAAATTGCCGGCAATCGTGGCCTCGTTCCACGGCACGCCGATCAGATAGGCGAGCGGCGCGAATACGATGCCAAGCACCGATTGCATGGACAACTGCGGATGGCCGAACCAGCCGCCAATGCCGCCCACGATCCCGTTGAGCAACGCAATCAGCCCGACGAACGCGATCAGCATCGCGCCGACCATTACCGCGATCTTCAGGCCCACGGTCGCACCGGAGCTGGCTGCTTCGATCACATTGGCGGGACGCTTCTCGTCGAAGTTGAGGTTGTCGAGATGAACCCGGCTCGCTTCGGTCGAGGGGTGGATGATCTTCGCGAACAGCAAGCCGCCCGGCACCGCCATGAAGGAGGCGGCCAACAGATACTCGATACGCACGCCGAGGCCCGCATACCCCGCCAGCACCGACCCGGCCACGGCCGCCATGCCGCTCGACATCACCGCGAACAATTCGGCGCCGGTCATGGCGCGCGTAAACGGTTTGACCACGGCGGGCATTTCGCTTTGACCGAGAAAGATGGTGGTGACGGCTGAAAACGATTCGAGCTTCGACACGCCGAGCAGTTTCTGAAACAGCGTGCCGAGCACGATCACGATCCAGCGCATCACGCCGATGTAGTACAGCACCGAAATCAGCGCGGTAACGAAGATGATGGCCGGCAGCACGCGCACGGCGAATACGAAGCCGCCGTCGCCGAACACCTGGAACATTTTCGACTGCACGAGGCCGCCGAACAGGAACTCGATTCCCGCGTTGCCGTAGCCCAGCACATGATTCACAGCGGACGCCGCGCCCGACAGGATCGACTTGCCGACCGGGACGAAAAGAATGAACGCGCCGATCCCGATCTGCGCAAGCAGTGCGCTGCTTACGGTCCGTAAGCGGATAGCACGCCGGTTGGTGGAAAAGATAAAGGCAATGAGCAGCAGTACGGCAATACCGAGAATGTTTCGAACAATCAGTGCCATGTCTCGTCGTGTTCTTGTGAAAGTGGCAACGATGCTAAACGAAACTGAACCCGGAGAAAAAACTTTAAATAGAGGCCCGCGTCCTTTGCCGAAGAATCAGTCAAGATTGATGCGCTGCGCATCTGCGCGATGTCAGCAAGGTGCATCGAACTCGTTCGCACGCCGATGCACCCCGCTGTTATCGACTCGGCATCACAGCATTTCCAATGCCAGTGCGATCCCCTGTCCGCCGCCTATACACAGCGTCACGATGCCGCGTTTGAGGCCGTCGCGCCGCATTGAATGGAGCAGGCGCGTGGTCAGCACGGCGCCGGTCGCGCCGATCGGATGGCCATGCGCAATTGCGCCGCCTTGCACGTTGATCAGTTCGTCCGCAATGCCGAGTCTGCGCGCGACCGCGATCGGCACGGCGGCGAACGCCTCATTGATTTCGAAGCGCTCGACATCGTGCAGTTGCCACCCGGCTCGCGCCAACGCCATCTCTACCGCCGGCACGGGACCTAGGCCGAACATGCCGGGTTCCACCGCGGCGACGCCGTAGGCCGCAAGTCGCGCGAATGGCTCGATGCCGCGTGCTTCCGCGAAGCCGCGTTCGGCCACCAGCATCGCGGCCGCCCCGCTGTTCAAGCCGGGCGCGTTGCCTGCCGTAATCGTGCCATCCGGGCGAAATGCCGGACGCAGCTTCGCCAGTGGTTCCACGGTGGTGTCGGGGCGCGGCTGCTCATCGCGCGGGAAATGTTGTGGGCCTTTGCGCCCGGCTATTTCCACCGCGACCAGTTCGGCCTCGAAATCGCCGCGCGCCTGGCCTTGCGCAAATTGCTGCTGCGAACGCGCGGCCCAACGATCCTGGGTTTCGCGCGTGATATCGAATTGCGCGACGAGATCTTCGGTGTGCCAGCCGGAGTGCTCGCCCGAGAACGCGTCGTTCAGGCCGTCGCGCAACAGGCTGTCGTGGATTTGCGCGTTGCCCATGCGGTAGCCCCAGCGGCCGCCGTCGAGCAGATACGGCGCGCGGTCCATGTTCTCCATGCCACCGGCCACGGCGGCATCGCCGAGACCCAGCAGGATCTCCTGCGCTGCGGACGCGATCGCCTGAGCACCCGAGCCGCACACACGATTGACCGTCAACGCCGGCACGCTTACCGGCACGCCGCCGCCAATCGACGCCTGGCGCGCCGGATTCATCTTGTTGCCCGCCTGAATCACGTTACCCATCACGACCGATGCCAGCGCCGCCGCGTCGAGCCCACTGCGCCGCAAGGTCTCTCGCACGGCGATTGCGCCGAGTTCGGTTGCAGGCACCTCTTTCAACGATCCGCCGAATGCGCCGATCGGCGTTCTCACCGGATTGCAGATCACTACTTCGCGCTGCTTCGCCATTGCTTCTCTCCTGTTGGTTCAACACCTCATTGGTCACACGCATGCATCAGTTATTCGCCGATACCGCCGTGACCGCGTCAGGCACATCCCAGCCGCCGCCGAGCGAGCGGTACAACGCGACCGCCGAGAGCGCATGCTCGCGTTTGGCCTGGTTCAACGATTCGGCATCGCGCAGAAAGGCTTCCTGCGCCGCGAGCACATCGAGAAAGCTCGACACGCCGCCCTTGTACAGTTCGGTGGATAGACGCAGCGCATGGTCCGACGCGTCCAGCGCGCCGCCAAGCCGTTGAACCTGCACTGCGCCGCTCACCAGATCGCTGCGGTTGTCCTCGATCTCCTTGAGGGCTTGCAGCATGGTTTGCTGCAAACCGAGCTGCGATTCGCGCATGCGGCTTTCGCTCGCGTCGATATTCGCGGTAATGCGGCCTGCGTTGAAGATCGGACTCGTCGCGTTCAGGGCGGCGCTAAAAAGGTTGTCGGTCAGCGTGGGCAAGCCGAGATAGGACGAGGCCAGCAGGCCGTCGGCGAGATTGATCCTGAACTGCGGATAGCGCTGCGCTTTCGATACACCCACCTCGGCCGCGCGCTGTTCGACCGTCGCGTACGCGGTGCGTACGTCGGGACGCTGCAACAGCGCTTGCGAGGGCAGCATCTGCGGCACGCTTTGCGCGGGCACCGGAATATCGCGTGCATTGGCGAGCAGCAACCCGTCCACGCTTTCCGGCGTGCGCCCCGAATACACCGCGATCAGACTCAACTCGTGCTGCACCGCCGATTGCACGCGCGGAATCTGCGCCTGCAAATCTTGCAACTGGTTCTGCGCGCGTGCGACATCCAGTTGTGTCGACAGCCCGTAATGCAGTCGCTGCTGTGTGAGCTTCAATGCGCGCGCGCGAATCTGCTCGTTGTCGCTCAGAATCTGCAATTGCGATTGTGCCCAGCGCAGGTCGATATACGCTGCGGCGGTATTCGCCGCAAGCGCGAGGCGCACCTCGTTCAGTGCCGCCTGGCGTCCTGACACCTGCGCCTGCGCCGCGAGCACGGCGAGACGTTCGCCACCGAATACGTCGGGCGTCCAACTGGCCGTCAGGCCGACACCGGCCTGACGCACGTAACCGAGCGGCGGCGGCGTGTTCTGCCGCGAGTCGGAGGCAGTCGCGCTCGCATTCAACTCGGGCAGCAAGGCCGCGCGGTTTTGCGTCGCCAGATCCTGCGCCTGCTTGACGCGCTCCACTGCCGCCTGCACGTCGAGGTTACCGGTCAACACGGTTTCGACCAGTTGATGCATGACAGGGTCGCCGAATTGCGTCCACCACGCGTTTGCGCTCACGCTGTCTTGCGGCGCTTCGACATTCCACGCAGCGGGTGCAACGGTCTTCACGGTCTGCGGCAAATCCGCGTGCGTTTCCGGTTGCACCGCGCACGCCGCAAGCGTCAGCATTGCGGCGCTCGCCAGTACTTTGAGAAGGATCGGTTTCATGGTGAATTCCTCAGTGAGCGTCGGGCGGCGGCGCGGAGTTGCCGAACGGGCGCGAGAACAGCACGCTCAGCAGGCCGACCAGGAAGCACAGCGACAGGGCGAAAAAGGTGTCGGAGAACGTGAGCACGAGTGCTTCGCGCAACAGCAGCGCGTGCAGTTCGCCGAGCCCGGCGTTTGCCGCATTCAGCACGTTGCCCCCCACTGCCGCGAAGTGCGCGCTCTGCTGCTGCAAGATTGACTCGACCACCGGACGGCCTACGTTCAGATGCTCGTCGAGCCGCTCGTAGTGCAGGTTCAGGCGGTCGTTGAGCATCGTGCTGCTCACCGCAATGCCGATCGCGCCGCCGAGGTTGCGCATCAGATTGAACAGGCCGCTGGCGGAACGAAGCCGCGACATCGGCAATGAACCCAGCGCCATCGTCACGATGGGCGGAATGCAGAACTGCTGGCCGATGCCTCGCAACGCCTGCGGGATCAGCAACTCCTGCCAGCCCCACTGATTGGTCAGCGGCACATACAGATAACAGCCGACACCGAACAGCACCAGCCCGAACACCAGCAGCACGCGCATATCGACAAAGCGCGCGACCACCGAGTACGCCACCATCGCGACCAATTGGAAACAGCCTACCGACAGCAACGCCACGCCGATCTGCAACGAATCAAACCCGCGTACACGCGATAAAAACACCGGCGTCAGGAACACCGCGCAGAAAATCCCGATCCCGGTGATGAACGACAGCAGACTGCCTATGCCGAAGTTGCGGATCGCCAATGCGCGCAAGTCGACGATCGGCTCTTTCGCTGTGAACGCATGCACGATGAACAGGAATCCGCAGATCGCCGCCACCCATGTACACGTGAGGATCAGGTCGTCGCCGAACCAGTTTTTGCGCGGCCCTTCCTCCAGCACGTATTCAAGGCAACCGAGAAACCCGGACATCAGAAGAATGCCGAGGTAGTCGCCTTTTTTTAGCAGCGACAGATCGACCTCGTCGAAGTGCACGTATTTCGGCACCATCACCGTGACGACGGCGCCGGGCACGAGGTTCAGATAGAACAGCCAGTGCCACGACCATTGCGACGTGATCCAGCCGCCGATCACCGGGCCGATTGTCGGCGCGAGCGTGGCGAGCGCGCTGATGGTGGTGGACGCAATCAGCCGCTGCTTGCCGGGAAACAGCACGAACGCCGTGGTGAACACAGTCGGGATCATCGCTGCGCCGAGCGCGCCCTGCAAACCGCGAAACAGAATCATCGAATTGATGTCCCACGCGAGACCGCACAACATGCTGGTGATCGTGAAGCCGAGCGCGGAAAACGCGAACACCCAACGCGTCGAGAACACGCGGGTCAGCCAGCCGGACATCGGAATAACGAGAATTTCAGCAATCAGATACGATGTCTGCACCCACGAGAGTTCGTCCTGGCTCGCGGACAAACCGCCGCCGATATCCTTGAGCGACGACGCCACGATCTGAATATCGAGCGTCGCCATGAAGAACCCTAGACACATCAACGTGAATGCCGCCACTTTGGTGCGTGTCGGCAGGTCGGCGGGGTTGGCGAGAACTTGAGTCATGATCGGCTCATCCGCGCGCCGGCGTATTGCCGACCGGAGCGGCATCGACATGCACTTTCACGGTTGCCGAGAGGCCCGGGCGCAGCACGCCTTGCATGTCCTTCGGCACTTCGAGCCGCACGCGCACCGGCACACGCTGCACGATCTTCGTGAAGTTGCCGGTGGCGTTTTCGGCGGGCAGCACGCTGAAGGTCGCACCGGTGGCCGGCGCCAGACTTTCCACGACGCCGTGAATGCGCTTGCTGGACGCATCGAGATCGACGTCGACGCTGTCGCCGACGCGCATTTTCTTCAACTGGTCCTCCTTGAAGTTAGCGTCGATCCAGAGTCCGCTCGAAGGCACCACGGTCAGCAGCGACACGCCGGTGTTCGCCAGCAAGCCGACTCGCGCGGTGCGATTGCCGACATGCCCGTCGATCGGCGAGCGAATCGTCGTGTACTCCACGTTCAGGGCCGCCACACGCTGGGCAGCCTGCGCCGTGGCGATGCGCGCCTCGGCGTCGCCGATCTGCGCGTCGAGCACGGCAATCTGGCGTTGCGCCGCGATCAGCGCGGCGCCGCTGCGATCGACCGCGGCGCGTGCTTTGGTCAGATCGGCATCCGCGCGTTCGACGACCTGATTCGATACCGCCTCGTCCTTCACCAGTTCGCGGTAACGCGTCTGGTCCGCGGCGCTGCGGGTCAATTCGGCGCCGGACGCGCGGACTTCCGCGGCCTGCTCGTTGATGGTGGCGAGCTGCAAGGATTTCTTCGCCTGCAGTTCGGTCACCGCGGCTTGCGCGCTCTGCACTTCCGCCGTGGCCTGCGCGAGCCGCGCGTCGTAATCGCGTGAGTCGAGCCGGATCAGCACGTCGTTCGCGTGGACGAACTGGTTGTCATGCACGAGCACGTCCGTGACGAAACCGTTCACCTTCGGCGCCATTACCGTGACATCTCCGCCCACGTATGCATCGTCCGTCGTTTCGACGAAGCGGCCGGCGAAGAACCAATACGACGCAGCAAGCGCCAGCACCACGAGGACCGTGATAATCGCGAGCAACATCCACGGAATACGCCGTGCCGGTTTGGCGGTCTGCGCCGCGCTCGGCGGGGCGATAGTCGCTGGAGTAGTGGACATGATGTCGATATGTGCGTATGCACTCGTTAAGGTGAAAAAAACGGCGCTTGGATTGCGCCGGTGGGCCGGTGCCGCACTCGCGGCCTTGGATTCAATCCCGAGTCATGGCGAACAGCTCGCTACGCAGAGCGGCCGCGCGCCGCTCGCCAAAACGATGCTCGAATTCCGCCTGCGCGGCATACCAATGTTCACGGCCTGCCTTCAACCGCTCTTCCCCTGCGGCTGTCAGCGTGATCGTCAGCGCCCGCGCGTCGGCGCCGAGTGCCTCGCTCGACACCAGACCGTTGCGGCGCAGCGGCTGAATCGTGCGAACCAGCGTCGTACGTTCCATGCGCATGGCCTCGGCCATTTGCCTCATCGTCATGGGGCCGGTGCGTTTGAGCCGTCCCAGCAGCGAAAACTGCGTAATGGTTAGTCCAACATTCGCCAGGTGCCGGTCGTAAATCTGCGAGACATATCGCGCGGCCTGGCGGATCGCAAAGCAGTCGTCGTCGATTAGGCCTTCCATTGCGGCACTTCCTCGTTTGTGAGTGCGTATGCACATAAGCAGGCGCGCTAAAGCTCGTATCAACGAGCGCGTGCGCCTCAACTATCCTGTGATGCTGAACAACTCGGCGCGCAACGTTTTGGCACGCGCATGGCCGAACTTCGTTTCAAACTCTTCCTGCGCCGCACGCCACGCGATGGCGGCCTGGTCGAAAGTCGCTTCGCCCTTGTCCGTCAGGCTGAACAGCAACGTGCGGCCGTCATGCTCCGCCGATTCCGCCACTACCAGCCCCTCGCGCTGCAAAGGCTTCATGGCGCGGACCAACGTGGTGCGTTCCATCACCATGGCGTCCGCCAGATCCACCATGGGCAGATTCGGCGTACGCGCGAGTTTGGCGAGAATCGTGAACTGCGCAGCCGTCAGGCCAACGGCGCCGAGATGGCGCTCATAGATTTGCGTGACGTGGCGCGCCGCCTGGCGCAGCGCGAAACAGTTGCATTCGTCGTAAGAGAGAGGACGGTTCATGAAGGGCAGTCTATATGTGCATACGCACAGAGTCAAGTTTAGCTGGATTGAACACTGTGTTGCACAATCCGGTCAACCTCGGCTTCCGAGGCGTGTGCCTGCCCGGCGTGGGTTGAATTGTCGATGCAAGCCTCATGGCATGCGCGCGTGCCGATCGGCGCGCTCGTGCAGTGAGGCTTGTCTCGTGTCGAGGCCGTTCGGGTTCAGCGCACCAGCATGTCGTTGATCTGGACCACGTCGGTGATACTCAGCGCGGCCGTGTCGCCCTTGAGTTGCATCAACGCGACGATGGCGCTATAGCGGGCGGCCAGCAAATCGCGTTGCGAGGAATACTGCGCATCGATCGCTCTGAGGACGTCGCTGGCTGTTCGACTACCCACCCGGAAGCCGACCCGAGTCGCCGCCAGCACCTCTCGCGATGACGCCACGAGATGCGTGAGCAGATCGATTCGCGTGCGCCCATATTGATAGCGGCTGTAATCGTCACGCGCCGCCGCCTCGGCGTCACGCGAGGCGCCTGCAAGACCCTCTTGCGCCTTGTCTTCCAGAGCAGATGACGCCTGTACCTTTGCCTGCGTCTCACCGCCGGAAAAAACCGGTATCGAGATGGCGAGCATGCCTGTGGTTGTCGTCGTGGGACGCGAGTAGCCGGATGCCGCGCCCGCCGGGGTATAGCTTCCGGTCAGGTAAACAGACGGCAGATGCGCCGAGGTGGCCTTGCTCACCTCCATTCTGGCAATCTGCCAATCCAGTTGCTTCAATTGGACCTCAAACGCGTGATCTTTCGCCTGGCCGGCCCACGCGTCGATGTCCTCAGGCTGCAGGCGCGGCATGGGCAACGAGTCAGGCAATCGCGCGAGCGTCTCGAACGGCACGCCCGTGGCTTGCTCGAACGCCCGGCGCCTGGCTGCCAGCGTATTTTCAGCATCCATCTGTTCGAGCGCCACCTTCTCGCGCGCGGTCTGGGCGTCGCGCAGATCGATCAGCGTCGCTTCCCCACCGGCTTTACTCCGGTTGATCAATTGAAGTTGCTGATCGACCGCGCTTGCGTATTCGCTGACGCGCCGCAGTTCGTCCTCGGCAACCAGCGCTTCAAAATACACGCGCACGGCCCGCAGAATCGCGGCCTGTTGCGCAGCGTTCAATTCGACCGTGCCGCGCGCTTCGACATAATCCGCCTGCTTGTAGGTGCTCCACTTCGTCCAGTCGAATAATGGCTGCGCAATATTGATGGTCCATCCCGACTGCCAGTATGTGGTCTTCGGAAAACCATCGGCCGCTATGCTGTTATAAGTGCGTCCCCAACCCGCCGAAATCTGCGGCAGCAGGCCGGCGCGCGCCCGGGGAACGGCCTGCTGTGCCGCCGCGTAGCCGGCGCGTGCCTGCGCAAGGGTGGAGTCGCGGCCTAGCGTCTGTTGCGTGACCGTGAGAAGGTCCGTTGCGAACGCGGGGCTCGCAATGGCACACAACAGGCCGGCGGCCAGGCGCGCGAGGCGGAACTCAAACATAGGTCGGCTCCGGCAAACGGTGCGCGTGATCAGGCGTCTCGGGCACCAGCGCGCCGTCCATCAGTCGATATCGAACATCGAACGCGGCGGCGAGGGACCGGTCGTGTGTAATCACCACGACCGTACAGGTCAGCCGGCGCAGCAAGGCGGCCACGTGCTGCACCGAAGCCGGATCGAGATTGGACGTCGGCTCGTCGAGCAGCAGGAGACTGCGGCCCTGATAGAGCGCGCGCGCCAACAGCAATCGTTGCCGCTGGCCCGCCGAAATGTTCGCAATCGTGTCGCTAATCACCGTGCGTGTGCGCATCGGCAGGCGCATGACGTCCTGCAACAAGCCGACGTCTTCGAGGAGCGCATGCACGCGATCTTCGTCAATACTCGCAGCAAACAACGTGATGTTTTCGGCGATCGAGCCGTGCAGAATCAGATCCCCCTGACGCATGTGCGCGGCGTGCCGCCGGATCTCGTCGACCGTCAGATTGGGCCACGCAATGCCGTTGAGCGCGATCTGGCCTTCCTGGAGCGGCTCGGCGGCCGACAGCAGTTTGAACAACGTCGATTTTCCGGCGCCCGAAGGCCCCGTAATGGCAATCTTGTCGCCGTGCCGGATATCGATACTCACATCGCGTAGCACCGGCTGGTCGGACACGCCGTAGCGAAACGTGACATGGCGCACTTCAATACGCTCGAACATGCGTATCTCGGTCACACGGTTGCAGTCGGCAAGCGGCGTGTAGCGCTCTTCTTCACACTCGACGATGTCCGCCACCCGTGCGGTCGGCACGCTCAGCATGAAATACGCAAACGCACCATTGACGGCGTGGGCAAGACGCTCGGACATGAGCGACTTGTAGATCAGAAACGAATAGAACACGCCCACGGATACCGTGCCGGCCAGCATCAGCCGCGCGGCAAACCAGGTGATCACAATCGTGTCCGCATACTGGACCAACTTGAGGATGGCGTCGCGAGCGCTGGTCAGCCGGTTACTCGTCAGCAGCGCCGCGACATATTCCTTGTACTTGATCATGAAGGGCGCCGTGCGGCGCGTTTCGCCCTGAGCAAGCTTGATCAGGCTCGCTGCCCGGATCGTCTCGATCAACGCATCGTCGCAGCGTGCCGACGTCTCGAGCACGAGTGCATGGTTGTCCCGCATGCGAGCGAACATGCCCAATGCGACCGCAAGATAGACGATGAACATGCCGAGAGCCACGGCCGTCAGCATCCGGCTTTGCACGAGCATCAGCGCGAGTGCGAGCGTCCCCACAGCGATATCGATGCACATTGCCGTCACGGTTCGGGTCGCATGGACGCTGATCTCGTCCTGCGCCTTGATGCGCGCAAAGATGTCGCCGACGTGGCGCTTCTCGAACCACGACATCGGATTGCGCAACAGATGACCGAGCAAGCCTTCGGTCATGTTGATTTGCGTAAGCTGATGCAGCAATTCGACGAGACGAGTCTCCACGTACTGGCTGAGCGCACCGACCGCGAAGATGCCGGCAAACGTCAGAACAAGCACGCTCAGCAGATTGATGTTGTCCGCCGAGACCACATAATCGAGCACGAGGTTGCCGAGATAGGGCATGGCGAGGATCGCGAACTGGCTGCCCAGTGCGACGAACAGCACTTTCGCCAGTTGCTTGCGCAGTGCGGGGTTCAACGCCCGTACGCGGGCAAGCGCGCCGGGCACCTGCGACTTCGCGCGAATGCGCGGCATGGAAGGCGTAGCGGAACATTCGAGCAGATAGCCCGACACACTCGCCACGAAAGTATCCATGGAGACGCGCCGCCGGCCGCTGGCTGGATCGACAACCTGAACATAGCCATGCCCGCATTTCTCGAACACCACGAAATGCGCACCGCCAAAGTGAAGAATCGACCCTCGCTTGACCGAGGGCAGATCCGCCACGTCGAACCGGTAAGCCTGCACGGCGAGGCCGAATTCGGTCGCCACGTCGTACAGGTCCATCAAGGACAGACCGTTCGCCGAGATCGGCCTGAAGGCGGACAATTCGCGCACCTCGGTTGCGCGGCCAAGATGCGAGAGCACCATTGCCAGGCAGGCATAGCCGCATTCCGCGACTTCGTTCTGATAAATCGTTCGCACTGGGCCCCCTGATTAGCCTCTGATCATGCGGAAAAGCGGCGCCAACACCCATTCGGCAATCGTTCTACGCTCGACGACGATGCTCGCCGTAGCCCGCATACCGGGCAAGATGTCGAAATGCTGCTTGCCGTAGTCGAAGGTCTTGCCCCGTAGCGTCGCCCACGCCAGGTAGTCGCCGTCTCCGCCGCCTTGAGCGGCGAGCGAGCCGGGCATGCCCGGAAGCAAGGGGGACGACTGCATCGTCGTGTCCGATATGGCGTCGATGCGTGCTTCGTAGCTGCCGAATTTCGCGTAAGGAAACGCGTCGAATTTGAGCCGCACGATCTGGCCTTTTTCGACAAACCCGCGACGGCGCGACGGAATGCGCAGCGCCGCCCGCAATGCGCCCTTGTCGTCGGTCGCAATCACGAGCGCGACGTCGGACGCCTCCAGCGTGTGGCCCGTCACGAGTTTCGAAAACGTGACGACGCCCGCTTGTGGCGCCGAGATCGTCGCGTCCTGGCGCGACTGTTCGAAGCGCATCCGGATTTCCTGAATGCCTTGTTCGTGCCGCGCGTCGTTCTCTTTCAGCTGCGCGTTGAGGTCGATCAGCGCGCCGTTGAGCGTCGACATCTCGCCGCGCAACTGTTCGCGGCGCGCCAAACCTTGGGCGATGGAAACCTTGACCTGGTGCTCATCGGCACTCGCCTGCTCGATACGATCCGCGGTGACGTAGTCCGACACCGACTTGAGCCGCACGAGTTTCTGCTGCGATTCGTCGGAAAGCTGGCGGTTCTGGGAAATCTGTTCATCCAGCGCAATGAGCTCCGCTTTACGGCTCGAACCCGTCAGCAACGAAGCATCCCGCTGTGCGGTCAATTGCGCCTTGCGTTGGGCGTATTGTTCGTCTGCGACGCGAATCTGTTCGTCGCGCATTTGCGAGTCGAACACGGTGCGCTGACGGCCGTCGCTCGACAGCGACAGGTCACGCTGCAGCGTGAACAAGGGCGCACCGGCTGCCACGCGCTCCGACGGGCGCACGTATACCGAGGTCACGAGTCCGCTCAAACCGCGTACCTTCACTTCCGATGGCGACACGATTTCGCACTGCACGTCCTGCTTGAGTTCCACTTCATGCAGGAAGCCGAAGCCGACGGCAACCACCACGATCGCCGACGCGGCATAGGCGATCCATCGCCAGGAAATGTCTTTGTACTGCGGGATACTGGTTGGGTCCATGACTGTCCTGCCGCCTCTCTGCTGGAGACGAGCTGTTTTTTCTAGCGGTGACTGCGTGTGTTATCTGACTGGCGCGAATGCGTACATTGAAGGATGTCCGGCGGCCAACGCACGTGCATAGTTGTCTCTTAACGCCTGCTCGATGCAATCGGCGAGACGTTGAGGCGCGTCGCGTTGCGCCAGTTCGAGCGGATCGAATACGAAAACGCCAAAACGCCCATGCTCAAAGCGCAGATAGAACGGCAGCAGCAGCGCGTCGAGCGGCGCGCCCATGCGAAATACGCCGTTATGAATCCGCGCCGGACGGCCGAAAATGGAAACGCCGACGGTCTCCATGGGATACCCGCTCAGCGTGAACGGCGGCGCATCCGAAAACAGCACGACGACACCGTTGCGTTTGAGCGAGCGCGCCGCGCGCAAACCCAATCCGCTGCGATTCGTTTCGCTATAGGTGTGGAGGATGTCGATGTGCGGAATCATCGCCTCATCGCTTCCGTAGATATTCTGCGGCACGCCCGATACGACGCCGATCGACGCAAGTCCGAGCTGTTTGCGCAGTTCGTCGACCAAGTAGATATTGGCGTATTGCGAGACGTAGTGAAATGGCGAAACGATGACTGGCCGATCAGGCGTCGCGGCCTTCACCTTCCTGATGATCTGCGCCAGCACGGTCGCGGCACGCTGCAAATCCGGCCACGCTTCCGCGCGATTGCGCTGGCGGCCAAAATGAAGCCGTTGATCGATCAGTTTCTCGAGCATCCTGCCCGGCAGCACCCGGCGATTGTCGAGATGGTCGAGCTTCAATACGTCGCGCCCGACTTCCCGCCGCTCGATACCGCTCCAGCGGAGCCTCGCATTGAAGCGACTGCGCACATACCAGGCGGTCATTGCAAGCGGCTCGATCGCGCGCAAAGGAATGCGCGACAGGCAAGCGCCTTGTAGGCGGTCGCGGCTCTGTCTCGCGCCGCGCCTGAAAGCGGCAGGCAACCCACGCAACGCTATGAATAACCGCATGCTCGTTCCTTCGTCACGGTGATACAGCCGTTCCACGGGAACGCCATGATTCGTTGTCCGGACGCGAAGCCCGATCTCGAACGACCGGGCTTCGCGAGACGGTGAGCGGGCAATCAGCCCGTCCTTACACCGTCATTGCGACGCTGCTTAGCTGCGCGCGACCGGCTTGGCTGCCGGAGCTGCTGCCGGCGCCGCGGTCGGTGCTGCGGACTTCGACGCCGAGCTTGCCGGAGCACAGCAGCACTTGCAGCAGCCGCCGGCGATTTCCGATTGAGCCAGTGCGTTACGATCGATCTTTTGCATTTTCTTGCCTTGAGATAAAAAATTTAAAATTAGGATAACTACACCTTCTACGTCTACTTCTAACTACGCCCTGCAAAACATGGCTTTGCCTCTTGCGAAGCTCGGCCAATCCTTCAATTCTTCAGCTACCGGTCATTCCTGTTGGCGCGTCCCCGGGTGAAACTAGTGATGCCCGCTCCCACGCTCGACATCCGACCATGAGACAACCGCATTGCGTGCATACACCTTCATGGGCACTGCATTCATGAACAACATCAGCCGTTCCGCCCCTTCTGTCTGGTCAACCGTTGCGACATTCGAAGCAATGTTGTCGCTCGCAGACTGGCGCGTCACGACTACCGCATTCAACGGCGGCGCTGGCTCCAGGCTGGTTGGCTCAACCTTGCTGTCGGGCCGAGCGCTCTGAGGACCGACTTCAATCGGATCCGCGCTGCCGGGCAGCAGGTGCGGCACGGCCGCATGGCCGGGACTGCCCGCGCTCAGGTCCGGGTTCGCCGACGCGCCGGCATCCAGGCCGCCCTTCGGTTGGAGGGTGTCGGCTTTGTCTTCTGGTGCTTCGGTGATCGTGATGCCTTCTCTGCGAGCAAACACCGAGCCCCGAATGTTCGCCGCCACCTGCGAATAGCCGGAACCGCCACTCGCGCTTGCTCCGAAAGTCGCATAGGGACTGCGGTACTGGACATTGCCTCCACCGATGCTCGAGCGCTCCGAATGCGTCCCGTACATGCCGTACTTCAGTTCATCCGCAGCACCCGCGGAACCCGCAAGGATTGCCTGCTCGGACCAGTTGGTGCGACTGTCATGCATCAAGCCCGCCGACAGCGGCGGAGCATGCTCCGCCTTGCCAAGCGGCACGGAGACGGTGGCGAACAACTGGTTGCTCATGGGTCCGGTCAAGCCGGTGCGCTGCCGCGAAGCCGATACGGTGTAATTCAGATTCGCATTGGCCACGCGCACGGCGCCGGAGTAGCCAATCTGAAATTCCGTTTCGGATCCCGAATGGTTCCAGTAGTCCGACGTCGAGCCGACCACATAAAGCGTACCGCCAGCGCCGCCGAGGCGCTGGTTCAGCGCAATCTGCATCTGGCTGCGCCGATGTCCGACGCCGTTTACGCCGGAACCCGCCGACGCCACCTCGCGTGTAAGCAGCGCGTCGCGCAGCGAGAGGAAGCCGCCTGATGAGTAGCCATACGCGGCGATCGAAACGTTCGTATTCGTCGGCTCGATGAACTTGCTATAGCCGATGCGCAGGCTTGCACCACGCGTGCTTTGCGATTGCGGCGCGTCGGCCTGAGCCGCCGAGATGTCGGCCGACAGCGCGCCGATCGGCGTGCGGATCGCCGCACCGATCAAGCCGGACAGATAACCGTCCGCGGCAACCGCCCCGCCGTAGCCCGTTACCGAACCGCTGAAGCCGTGCTGGATCGTGCCCTGCAGCATCGCGTCGTGGCGCTTGATCTGCGGGTCACGCGCCACACCACCGGCGACGCTGAATCGCGTCGAGTCCCGACGCAAAAGCGGCACGGCCGAAGGGTATGGCACGGTGAAACTGTGCTGACTGCCGTCGGCTTCCGTCACGGTGACAAGCAGATTGCCGCCATAACCGGTTGCCGCGACGTCGTTGATTTCAAACGGCCCCGGCGCAACCGTGGTTTCGTATAAGCGGTTGCCGTTCTGCGTCACAGTGACCAGCGCATTCGACATTGCCACGCCGCGCACCATCGGCGCATAGCCGGACACGACCTCGGGCACCGCGCTATCGACGCTCTCCACCTTTACGCCACGCACGCCGATGCTGTCGAACACAGCGCCGTCCGTGAACTGGTCGCCAAGCGCGAGCCGGGTTTTCAACGACGGAATGTCTCGCTGCACATAAGTCGCGATGTTCTGATATGACGTGCCTCGCCCCGTCATGGACTGGACCGCACCCCGCTCGCGCACTTGCCAACTGCCGATATTGACGCCTGCGTTAAAGCCAAAGTAACGCTGTGTATCCGCCGCCCCTTGCCCCGAGGTGCGAAACGTATTGAACGCGTAACCAAGCGCCGCCGACGGACTTTCCGCATGCGCGGTTACGAGCGATTCACTCCCGGGCGCCGCCTGTCCCGACTCCATAGCGGAAGCATTCGCGCCATCGTCACGCTGATCGTTGAACTGCGCACCGGCGCCGGTGATGGTCTGCGCATGCCCCGGCGCCGACACACAGGCGCCTAGCGCACCGAACATCAGCGCATGCGTGCGCCGCCGCGCTCGTCTGCTCAATCCTCGGGTGAATTCGGAATGTCTTTTTGCCGCCATTTCAACTATCAACGTTTGTTCTGCGCGCGGCGGTAGGCACGCGGCAACGTGTGAAAGTATCCGCGTTGACGATCTCGTCAGCTATACGATTTCACTGAGAAAAAGTCGGAACTTTCCCAAAGATGTCGTAGGAATTACGGGCGATACCGGCGACGGAAGGAATGGATATCTACCGCGCGAAGGCGTGTGTCGAGGTGGGATCAGCGCCGCTCAGAAGCGAGCGGCGAAGTCGCGACACGAATGCGTCGCGATGCAAGTTGGGGAACGTTGTCGATCGCTAGAAAAAAGCTATCTGGAATAGCCGCTGGAAATGGCCCGCCGCATGCGGCCCGCGCCTAAAGCGCGAGAACCGTCACACCCACTTCCACCCGATGCGCGCCGCCGCCGAGAATCATCCCGCGCAGCAAGGACACGTCGCTGTAATCGCGGCCGATCGCAAGCGTCACGTGATCCACATCGGCGAGCACGTCGTTGGTCGGATCGAGATCGATCCAGCCGCTGCCGGGGCAATGCACCGACACCCACGCATGGGAAGCGTCCGCGCCGATCAAACGCGGCTGCCCAGGCGGCGGATCGTTGCGCAAATAGCCGCTCACGTAGCGCGCCGGCAAACCCAGCGAGCGCAAGCAGCCGATCATCACCTGCGCGAAGTCCTGGCACACGCCGCTCTTCAGTTCGAAGGCGCGTTCAGCGGGGGTATCGAACATCGTCGCGGAAGGTTTGTAGGCGAAGTCTTCGTGAATGCGGTGCATCAGATCGATCGCGCCCGCGGCAATCGGCATGCCGGGCGGAAAGCTCGGCAATGCATAGGCGCGCAGCGACGGCCGCGGCACGATGTTCGGCGACGCGAAACAGAATTCCACCTCGGGCCGGAACTGGCCGCCGACGCGAAACCGCAACGCGTCGGACACGTCGTCCCATTCGGGTGTCGCCTCGGGATCGAGGTCGGTCCAGCGCGGCGTGAGCGCCACCGTGGTTTCGCTGACCAGTTGCAAGCGCTCGTGCGGCGCATCCAGCGCGAAATACAGGACGTCGTTGCCGAATGCGTCGATCCGGCTATTCAGATACGACGGCTCGGGTTCGATCGTTTCGCTGTGCGACACCACGCGCTGCCACGCGCAGGCGATCGGCCGGATTGTCGCGAGATGCTGCGCGGTCTCCACATACGTGGAATAGCGATAAGTCGTGCGATGCGAAACGGACAGCACGGTCGGCGCGTTCTTCATGACCACACCTGCGAAGCGACGGTGCTGGCGTGACTGAAATAGCGCGCGCTGATTTCATGGGCCGCCGCACCGGCATAAGCGCCGATCTGATCGCATACCGCAATCAGATTGGCATAGGCGCCGTCTTCGTCGACGGTACACAGCGATTCGAGCGAAGGCAACGAAGCGGCGGGCGCCATCAATTCCGCGAACGGACGATGCCGCGTGCTGCCCGCCGCCACCGCGATCTCGTCGAGCTTCTTGCGCAGACGCTCGTACACGCCGTAGATGCCGCGCGGATTGGTCGGCTCGATGACCAGCAGGTCGAGCAGCGCCGGCACCTCGAAGCGGCCAGGATAGAGCGAGCGATACGTGAGCGTGCTGTCGAACAACTGCAGCAGCAGGTCGAAGCCGGCGGGCGTGGAGAGTTGACCTTTGTCGGCGACTACGCGCAGGAACGACGTCATCGCCGACACGCGCTCGATGTGACGGCCCACGAACAGGAGACGCCACGCTTCGTCGCGTGTCATGCGGTCGCCCTGTGCGCCGCTGATCGCCGACAACTGCACCGACAGGCGTTCGAGCGCGTTCATCAGCGTGACGCGATCGTAACGTTCGTAGCGCTCGCCACGGCCGTTGCCATTGCCGTTGCCTTGCGATCCCCCGCCGCTGTAACCCGGAGCGGGCATCAGTGTCTGCAACGCGTCGCGGAAGTCGTTGCGCGCCGCGAGAATCGTGCGCCAGTGATCGTTCGACAGACGCCCGCGCACTTCCCCGTTCGAGCGCGCCTGGCAGTTCAGGTTCTGGCCGATGCTCGCGGCGCCGGTGCTCTCGCTCAGATTGGCAACGAGAGCGCGCTCGAAAGCTTGCGGCGAATGCGGCGAGAACATGTCGCCGGATTGCACGAGCCCGCAATGCATGGCGAGTTCGACCAGGGTCGGAAACATCGCGTCGGCGTCGTTGCCTTCCAGCGAGCCGAGAATCAGGCGCAGCAGCCGCACGTTGTTTTCGGCGCGCTCGCCGTACCGCCCGGCCCAGAACAGGTTTTCCGCCGCGCGGCTCGACACGGTGCGGTGTTTGCGCGCGAGGTCGGCGGGCTGCATCGGCGAAGGCAGCAACGTGAAGGTCGAAGTCGGCTGGCTCGACAGCACCCACGTATCGACGCTGCTGCCGCCATACTGCATGGACACCGTGGTCTGGCGTTCGGCGGCGAGGCGGGTGAAACCGCCCGGCATTACATGCCAGCCGCCGTTGACGTCCGCAATCGCATAGACGCGCAGCACCGACGGACGGCGGCCAATGGTGCCGTCTTCGTAACGCGGCGTGCAGGAAAAACGTTGCGCCTGCTGGATCGTGTAGGTGTCCGGCATGGCCTCGATACGCTCGCGCCACGCCGACAGGCGCTGCCTGCCCTGCTCCACGCCCGGCGGCGCATCGCGCCCGGTGACCGGCCACGTCGGCACGATGAACGCCTCGTCGAGGCGCGCGAAGGCATGATTGCGCGCCGCCTTTTCGCCGCACCACCATGTCGGCACGCTCGGCAGAACGAGGTCTTCGCCGAGCAGCACTTCGGCAATGCCGGGCAGAAAACCGTGCAAGGCCGGCGATTCGACAAAGCCCGAGCCCGGCACGTTCGAGACGATCACGTTGCCCGCGCGCATCACTTGCAGCAAACCGGGCACGCCGATACTCGAATCGGCGCGCAGCTCGACCGGGTCGCAGAACGCGTCGTCCAGACGCCGCAGCACCACGTGCACGCGTTCGAGACCGGCGAGGGTCTTCAGATAGAGCTTGTCGTCGCGCACCGTCAGGTCTTTGCCTTCGACCAGCGTCACGCCGAGATAGCGCGCCAGAAAGACGTGTTCGAAGTAGGTTTCGCTAAACGGCCCCGGCGTGAGGAAGGCGATATGCGGCGAACGGTCGACGCCTTCGCCGTCGTCCGGCATGGTGGCCTGGGCCGCCTGCACGAGGGTCGCGATCAGTTGCGAGTAGGTCGGCGCGAGCCGGCTTACACGCAAGGCGCGAAACGGATCGGCGAACAGCGTCGACATGATCAGGCGGTTTTCCAGCGCGTAACCGAGCCCGGACGGCGCCTCGGTGCGATGCGCCATCACGGTCCAGTCGCCGTTGGGCGTGCGCGCCAGATCCACCGCGACCACCTGCAGATACTGGCCGCCCGGCGGCGTGAAGCCCTTCACCGAGCGCAGATAGCCGGGATGACCGAACACCAGCGCGGGCGGCAATTGCCCGCGTTCGAGCAGGGTTTGCGGCCCATAAATATCGGCGACGATCGCGTTGAGCAGATGCGCGCGCTGCGTCACGCCGCGCTCGATATGCGCCCACTCGTCCTCGCTGATCAGGAACGGCAGCAGGTCGAGCGCCCACGGCCGCGGCTCGCCGTTATCCGCGTAGACGTTGTAGCTGATGTCGTTGTCGCGGATCTGCTGCGCGACCGAGGCGAGATCGTCGTCGAGCCGCGCGATGCCGACTTCGCCGAGCCGCTCGAAGAACTGCCGCCACGGTTCGCGCAACGCGCCCGAGGCGTCGCGCAACTCGTCCCAGTGTCCCTCGTGGGCCGGCAGCAGGCGCAGCAGGGACGAAGCGTCCGCGCGCGCCGCGGACGTTTCGAAGGGAAAAGTCGATTGAAAGGCCAAGGTCGTGTCGTTTTAAGTGTGTGCTGGTTTTACCAGTAGCGCAGATCCAGTGTGAAAGGAAACTCCAGACTGCGCTGAGGTGCATCGACCGTGAGCGGCCCCGGCGTGTGTCCCGTCGCGAAGAAGCGCGCGCGCCGCCGGCTTTCCGCCTCATAGGCGTTGATCGGGAAGGTCTGGTAATTGCGCCCGCCCGGATGAGCGACATGATACTGGCATCCGCCCACCGAGCGGCCACTCCATGTATCGACCAGATCGAAAGTGAGCGGCGCGTCCACGCCGATGGTCGGATGCAGCGCCGACGGCTGCGACCACGCGCGAAAGCGCACGCCGGCCACATATTCGCTGACGCGGCCAGTCGGCTGCAACGGCACCGGCACGCCGTTGACGGTCAGCACATGGCGGTTGTCGTTCAGGCCGAACGCACGCACTTCGAGCCGCTCCACCGAAGAATCCACGTAACGCACCGTGCCGCCCGCCGAGCCCTCCTCGCCCATCACATGCCACGGTTCGAGCGCGTTGCGAATCGTCAGCGAGACGCCGTTCACCGTCGTTTCGCCGACCAGCGGGAAGCGGAATTCGAAGTGCGGCGCGAACCAGCTGCTGTCGAAGGCGTAGCCCGCGCGGTTCAGTTCGCCGAGCACGTCGTCGAAATCCATCTTCACGAAGGTGCCGAGCAGGAAGCGGTCGTGCAACTCCGTGCCCCAACGGGTGAGCCGCTGCGTGTACGGCGTGTGCCAGAAGCGCGCCACCAGCGCGCGCAGCAGCAGTTGCTGCACCAGACTCATGCGCGCGTGCGGCGGCATTTCGAAGCCGCGCAATTCGAGCAGGCCGAGACGGCCGGTCGGGCCGTCCGGCGAATAGAGCTTGTCGATGCAGAACTCGGCGCGGTGCGTGTTGCCCGTCACGTCGATCAGGATGTTGCGCAGCGACCGGTCGATCATCCACGGCGGCAGGCTCGCGCTTTCGCGGCCGCCGAGCATGTCGATCTGCCGCTGCAATTCGCGAAACGCCACTTCGAGCTCGTAGACCTGATCGTTGCGCGCTTCGTCGACCCGCGGCGCCTGGCTGGTCGGTCCGATGAACAGCCCGGAAAACAGATACGACAGCGATGGATGGTTGTGCCAGTAAGCGATCAGGCTCGCCAGCAGGTCGGGGCGGCGCAGGAACGGACTATCCGCGGGCGTCGCGCCGCCGAGCACGAAGTGATTGCCGCCGCCGGTTCCGGTATGGCGGCCGTCGGTCATGAACTTCTCGCTGCTGAGATAGCTCTCCGCCGCGGACTGATACAGATACTCCGTGTGGTCGACCAGTTGCTCCCAGTTCGCCGCGGGATGAATGTTCACCTCGATCACGCCGGGGTCCGGCGTGACCTGCAGCACTTTCAGGCGCGCGTCACGCGGCGGCGGATAACCTTCGAGCACCACCTGCATGCGCAACTCGGCGGCCGTCGCTTCGACGGCGGCGAGCAGGTCGAGATAGTCGTCGAGTTCGGTGAGCGGCGGCATGAACACATGCAGCAGCGTCCGCCCGCTGCCGAACGCTTCCGTTTCGGCTTTTGGACCGGCTGCCCGCTTCGGGTCGCGCGCTTCGACGCAAATCGCCGTCCGGATCGTTTCCTTCGACGACTGCCCGCGCGCCGGCACCGCCTCATCGCCGGGCTGACGCGCATAGGCCAGCACACCGCCGCCCGGCATGCCGCTCAGCAGCTCCGCCGCCGAAGACGACAACGCCGCCGCGCGACGCGCATCGGCTGGACTCATGCCGCGTTGCTCGCCGTCGTATTGCATGCGCAATTGCGCGGCCGAACGCAACGGCACCGGCGGCGCGAACGGATCGTGCGCGTGCTGATACGGGTAGTCGGTCTTCGACACCCACGGCAGCGAATCGAGCGGCAGCCGATAGCCCATTGGCGAATCGCCCGGAATCAGGAACATGCGCTCGTCGCGGAAGAACCAGCGGCCGCTGACCCACTTCGGCGCCTCGTGCGGCACCTCGCGTTCGCGCGCGAGCGGCAGCACGTAACCGGTCGCGCCGCCCAGCCCCGCGTCGAATACGCGGCGCAGACGCACGCGCTCCAGTTCGTCGTCCAGCCGCGCGTCGAGTGGATCGACGTTGACCGGCAGACGGCGCTCGCGCCACAAGTAGTACCAGACGTCCTCAAAGCCGGGCTGGATGCAGTCCGCGTCGAGCGCGAGCTTCGTCGCCAGATGCGCGAGGAAGCGTTGCGCGTCGGCAGCCGTGTAGGTGCCGGGCTCGCGCTCGTCCGCGAACAGCGCGGGGTTGTGCCAGCACGGCTCGCCGTCGGCGCGCCAGTACAGCGACATGGCCCAGCGCGGCAATTGCTCGCCCGGATACCACTTGCCCTGGCCGATATGCAGGAAGCCGTTCGCGCCATAGCGCGCGCGCAGCTTTTCCATCAGCGCGACCGCGTAGCCGCGCTTGGTCGGGCCGAGCGCGTCCGTGTTCCATTCGGCGGCGTCGCGATCGCGTACCGAGACGAAGGTCGGCTCGCCGCCCATGGTCAGACGCACGTCCATGCCGGCGAGTTGCTGGTCCACGTGGGCGCCCATTTTCAGCACGTCGGCCCACACGGCCTCGCTGAACGGCTTGGTGACGCGCGGCGTCTCCAGCACCCGTTCGATCGACATGGTGTGTTCGAACTCGACCTCGGATTCGTCCACGGCGCCGGAGATCGGCGCCGCGCTGCCCGGCTCGGGCGTGCAGGCGACGGGGATATGCCCTTCGCCCGCCAGCAGCCCGGAGGTCGGATCGAGGCCGATCCAGCCCGCACCCGGCAGATACACCTCGCACCACGCGTGCAGGTCGGTGAAATCGACCTCGGTGCCGCTGGGGCCGTCGATGGATTTGACGTCGGGCGCGAGTTGCAGCAGGTAGCCGGACACGAAGCGCGCCGCCAGCCCCAGTTGCCGCAAGGTCTCGACCAGCAGCCAGCCGGAATCGCGGCACGATCCCGCCGCGCTCACGAGCGTTTCCTCGGGCGTCTGCACGCCCGGCTCCATCCGGATCAGGTAGCGAATCTCGCGTTGCAGCCGCTGATTCAGGCCGACGAGAAAGTCGGCGGTGGCGGCCGGCGTGCGGTCGATACTCTTGACGAATTCGGCGAAGCGCGGCGTCATCGGCCGCTTGACGAGGTACGGCGCGAGTTCCAGCGCGAGGCCGGGTGAGTATTCGAACGGAAATTGCTCGGCCGAGGGCTCCAGAAAGAAGTCGAACGGGTTGTAGACCGCCATTTCGGCGATCAGATCGACCGTCACCTTGAATTCGCGCGTCTTCTCGGGGAACACCAGCCGCGCCTGATAGTTGGCGAACGCGTCCTGCTGCCAGTTGATGAAATGTTCGGCCGGCTCGACCCGCATCGAATACGACAGGATCGGGGTCCGGCAATGCGGCGCAGGCCTGAGACGCACGACCTGGGGCGACAGTGAAACCAGCCTGTCGTAGCGGTAATGTGTGACATGATGCAACGCGACGCGTATGGACACACCGGACTCCTGGACGAAGGATGGCAGCCCGCCAAAAAGCAAGCTTCATGCCGTTTATTGAACAAGTGCGAAAAACCGCCTGAATTGCCCGTACTGCCCGGATCACCGCCTGCGATGAACTTTGCCGCGCCTGGCCGACCGTCCGGTCGATCGAACCGAGCACCCTTTCTCCTGCCATCTCCAAGGTCGCGCACCAAAGCGGCGCAACGCTCATGCACGATCATGCACGTAATGTGCGTTAAACCAGTGACGTCTGGCAAATGCGGCATGAAGATTGCGGCAGCTGTTCGCTCATGCCCGCCCTCCACCTCCCAGGCTCGACCGATGAAAACCTTCCACTGCAATCACTGCTCGCACCTCGTGTTCTATGAAAACGTGCGTTGCGAACGTTGCGAGTCATTGCTCGGCTATGTACCTGAACTGGCGGAAATCAGCGCGTTCGAAGACGCCGGCGAAGGACGCTGGCGCAGCCTGCATCCGGGCGCCGACGGTGCGCTGTTCCGCCAATGCCACAACTACGCCGTCGAAAACGTCTGTAACTGGATGATCCCCGCCGACTCGCCGGACGTGCTGTGCCGCGCCTGCCAGTTGACCTTGACGATTCCGAATCTGAGCGCGCCGGACAATCGGCTCTACTGGTATCGGCTGGAAATGGCCAAACGTCGCCTGCTGTACACACTGGCCGAACTCGGTCTCGACGTGAAGTCGCGCCAGGCCGACCCGGAACATGGCCTCGCCTTCGAATTCCTCGAAGACGGCGGCGACGGTTCGCGCGTCATGACCGGCCATGATAACGGCCTGATCACGCTGAACATCGCCGAAGCCGACGACGCCTACCGCGAGAAAGTCCGCACCGCGATGGGCGAGCCGTACCGGACCTTGCTCGGCCACTTCCGGCACGAGACCGGGCACTACTACTTCAGCCAGCTCGTCGAGAACAACCCGCGCTGGCTCGAACCGTTCCGCAAACTGTTCGGCGACGAAAGCATCGACTATGGCGAGGCGTTGAACGCCTACTATCGGGACGGCGCGCCGGCCGACTGGCAGGCGTCGTTTATTAGCGCGTATGCCACGATGCATCCTTGGGAAGATTGGGCCGAGACGTGGGCGCATTACATGCTGATCGTCGACGTGCTGGATACGTCGACCTCGTACGGCGTTGCGCTGCTGCCCGACGATCCGAGCGAGCCGACGCTGACCGATCGCACGCCGGTGGAAGACGCCAGCTTCGAGAATCTGATGAAGCGCTGGTTTCCGCTCACCTATGCACTGAACAGCCTGAACCGGAGTCTTGGCATGCCGGACGGTTATCCGTTCACGCTCGCCGCGCCGGTGGTGGAGAAGCTGCGCTTCGTGCATCGCGTGATCGGGGCGGCCGGCGACAAATCCGTGCCGCGCGAAGCGGCAACGCCGCCGGGGCAGGCCGTAGCTTCGCAAGCGCCGGCACAACCGGTGGAGGCCCCGCCGCCGCAGTTGGAACCCGTGGCATCCGAGTCACCGTTGCAGCCGGAGCCCGCCGCCGTCCAAACAACCCCGGCAAAGCGGGCCACGCGGCGGCGCTAGGCGCGCTCTCGCACCGCATCGGCTCAAAGGCCTCGTCAAATGCCTTTCTCAAAATAAGACTCTTCCTAGATGCATCCCGGTCGAATTCTTTGACAATCGGATTCCGTTGGCGACACACGCAGTCAGTGGACACCGCCCGCACTCGGCGCGGCGCGCGTCCCATCACGCGTCGCAATCCGCAGTGGGTCTCACGCCCCGTCGCCCGCCTTCCTGTCATTGAACACGACGCGCATGCGGAACATCGCATGCCGTTCACTCTCGACCGTCACCATGAGCACAGAATTCTCCCTCGATCGATTCGAATCCCAGATCCAGTCCCGTGACTACGATGCCGCGCACGAGGAGTTCTGCGCGCTGCTCAAAACGCTCTGCGAAAAGCGCGGCACGCTCGGCGGCGAACGCTTTGCCCGTAGCAGCCCGAACTCGCCCGGCGACGAAGCGTCGCAGCGCACCTTGCAGCGCATCGCCGACGGATTCACCGCGCTGTTTTCGGCGCCCGAGTACACGCTCGCCGCGGAGAAAATGAACATCCTGTTTTGGGGGCGGCCATGGATCAACATGATCTTCGCCGTGTCGTCGTATGGATCGACCGATCACATCGTCCGCACGCTGCTCGATGCCGCGCACGACAACAACGACAACAACGCCGCGCGCGACGTATTGATCCGCAAGCAACTGGTGCTCTACACGTCGGGCTCGCAATACGATATCGATTTCGCGGATCTTCATCGATGCGACCCGGTGCTCGCGACCAGCCTCGGCATTTCGATCGTCAGCGCGGCCGTGCATATCTCGCCCGCCGCGCAGGAAAAACGCGAGCGGCTGCTCGACTGGTTGCCGGGCGCGCTGGACAGTATCGAAGACCTCGACGACTTGCCGACCGCCGCCGTGTGCGGCGCTTACATGCATTGCAGCTATTCCACCTCGCCCGATCGGCACGCAATCAAGCGCAGCATCAACAAGCTGGTTCGCAAGAAACTGGCGACGCTCGGCCTGCTCGACCATGAAGCCAACGTCCCACGCACGCCGGCCAAACGACACGATAAGAACCGCAAGCCGGTGATGCTGGTGGTTCTCGAATGGTTCACGGGCGGCCACTCGATCTACCGCACGCATTCACGCACAATGCTCGCCGCGCGCGAGCATTTCGAAGTTGTCGCGTTCGGCGAGGCGCAGCATGTGGACGAAACAGGGCGCGCGATTTTCGATCGTTTCGTCGAATTCGAGCATCCGGAATACATCGGCGATTGCATCCGCCAGATCCAGGCATTCGCCACGCGCGAGCAACCGGATGTGCTTTATATGCCGAGTGTCGGCATGTTCTCGCACACGATCTTTCTGTCGAACCTGCGCGTCGCGCCACTGCAGATCGCGGGTCTCGGTCATCCGGCGACGATGCACGCGGCGCATATGGACTACGTGAGCGTCGAAGAAGATTTCGTCGGCGACCCGGCGTGCTTCAGCGAAAAAATAATCCGTTTGCCGAAGGATGGCCAACCGTACGTGCCGTCGAAACTGCTCACCGAAATTGTGCCGTCAATTCCGGCGCGAGGCGACATCGTCAACATCGGGGTGACGGCCAGTGCGATGAAGATCAATCCGCACTTTCTCGAGACCTGCAAGGCGATCGTTCACACCGCTCGTGTGCCGGTCAAATTCCATTTCATGACATGCTGGAGCGAAAGCATCGATCTGGCGTACGTCAGAAAGTCGATTCACGCGACGCTGCCGCAATCGAGCGTGGACGTGTACGGCTCGCTCGACTACCCGACGTATCTGAAAGTCCTCAACACGATGGACATGTTCGTGAGCCCGTTCCCGTTCGGCAACACCAACGGCATCGTCGATTCGTTGACCATGGGCCTGCCCGGTGTCAATCTGTGCGGGCGCGAAGTATTCGAGCATATCGACAGCGGCCTGTTCGGGCGCGCCGGCTTGCCGTCGTGGCTGACCGCTCACTCGACCGACGAGTACGTGCGCGCCGCCGCGCGGCTCGCCGAGCAGCACGATGAGCGCGAGGCGCTGCGTCGGCGCCTGATCGACGGGAAAGCCGTCGAGCGTATCTTCGCGGGACGTCCCGAGGCGTTCGGCGAGGCCGTGTTGGCGGTGCTCAACAGTCTC